>NZ_DASWSJ010000256.1:0-16828 GCF_036402745.1 Actinophytocola sp.
CGACGCGGTCGGGCGGCTCGTGCCGGCCGCGCGGTACGCCGGCGGCCACCCGATGGCGGGGCGGTCGGAGTCCGGGTGGGTGGCGGGGTCGGAGACGTTGTTCGACGGCGCGCCGTGGGTCGTCGTGGCCGACGAGGAGACCGACCCGGCGGCGTGGCGGGAGGCGGCGGCGCTGGCGCTGGACTGCGGAGCGCACGTCGTGCCGACCACCGCGGGCGAGCACGACGCGGCGGTGGCGCGGGTGTCGCACCTGCCGCACCTGCTGGCCGCCGTGCTGGCGGCGACCGGCGCGGACGGTGGGCCGCTCGCGCTGGCGCTGGCGGCGGGGTCGTTCACCGACGGGACGCGGGTGGCGGGCACCAGGCCGGAGCTGGTGCTGGCGATGTGCGAGGGGAACCGGCCGGCATTGCTGAACGCGGTCGACGACGCGCTCGGCCGGCTGGGCGCGGCCCGCGGCGCACTGGCGTCGACGGGCGGCCTCGCGGCGACCGTCGGCTCGGGCAACGCGGCCCGCACGGAGCTGACGCACGTGCGGACGGGCCCGAAGGAGGAGGTCCACGTGAACCTCACCGACCCGGAGGCCTTCGAGGACCTGCGTTCCCTTGGCGCGGGCGGCGGCCGGATCCTGCGCATCGACGACAACGTGGCGATCGCCGAGCTGCCCGGCTAGCCGCCTCCCCGGGATTTGAAAGTGTGCGTTGCGTCCCGGCGAACAGTGCGGGTATCGAGGTGGATGGTGGCCGGGTGCCGTCACGGTCCCCTGAGGTTCCGGTGGTCGGCGCAGGACTTCACCCGATGATCTACGAGACAGGCCTTATACGCGCTTGGCTATGCCTGGGTAGTCGATGACCAGGCCGTCGGGGTCGACGGTGAGGTTCGTGGAGAACTCCGGGACGGTGTAGTTGATCACGGCGCCCTTGTCGTCGATGGAGACCGTCTTGTACGTCTGGTGGACCAGGCGCATCGACAGGTCCGGCATCGACACGTACAGCACCGGCAGCTCGTGCTCACCCGGCTGCCGGTGCAGGCCTAACCGGCGGATGGGCAGTGCGGTGAACGACACCAGGCCGGCCACGTCGACGTCCGCGGCGCCGTCGAACTCGTTGCGGGCCGCGCCCTGGCCGTGGTCGATCAGCCACACGCCGTCCTCGGTGCGGCCCACCGAGACCTGGCGCTCCTCGTCCGCGGTGACGGTGCGTAAGAAGCCCTTGCCGACGTCACCGGTGCGGGCCACCGTGAACTCGAACGACGCGCTGAACGCCTCCGCACCCGTGCCGGGATCGGCGGCGGCGACGACCCGGCCGGACGCCCGCAGCCGGCTGCCGGAGACCAGCAGGCGCACCGACTCCAGGCGCGGCGCGGCCACGCCCTGCCAGGTGATCATGAGTGGCTTGCGCGTCGAGCCCGAGCCAGGTGGCGGGGTGCTCACTTCTCGGTGGCGTCCGGGGTGGCCGAGCCGGGGCCGGGACGGTGGGGGATGGCGTCCTGGATCTTGTCGACGACCTTGTCCACCTGCTCGTCGTGGCCGAAGCGCTTCTTCGCGAAGTCGCCTGCCTTCTCGACACCCTGCTCGATCTTGTCACCGTGCTTCTCGACGAGGCCCTCGGCCTTGTTCTTCAGTTCACCGAAGTCGATGCCCATGATTGCTCCTCCACGCTCGATCAACCGGTGGCCGCGAACCAAACTTACTACGGCCGATGGTGGCCCTCCCCCGGCAATTCCGGAGGCAGGGCCACCATCGGATGACCTTACGGCGAGCCGCTCGGGTGCGCCTGCGGTGCCGCGGGAACACCAGCGAGCCGACCCCGCGCCCACGGGCGGCCCGACGACCGACGCGCCGGTCTCGGCCGGGCCGCCCGGTGTTCCTCGGCCGCGGGGCCGGGGTCGGTGAGTACGGCGGCCAGCGTGCCGTGCCGCGCACGGGGTAGCCGTCGTGCGGGCTCCAGTTGATCTTGTCGCGGTTCTCGTGGGTACCGGACCGTTTTCTCCCGCGGAACCCGGCCACTCCGATAGCACACCGTTACCTCGGTGAGCCTCCGCGCGGCGTGCCCCGGCCGACTACTGTCCGGGGTGTGACCGGATGGCAGGGCAACGAGGGGAACCAGGGCGGGTGGAACCAGCCGCCGAACCCCTACGGCGGCGATCCGTACGGCCCCCAGGGCACCGCGCCGTACAACGCCAACCCGTACGGGCAGCCCGACCCCTATGCCCAACCGGACCCGTACGCCCAGCCGAACCCGGGCCCGAACCCGTACGCGCAACCCGACCCGTACGCCCAGGGCGGCTACGGCCAGGACCCGTACGGCGGGCAGTACAACCCGTACCAGACGGGCGGTTTCCCCGCGCAGGACTACGGTCCCCCGCCGCCGCCCCCGCGCCGGTCGAAGCTGCCGATGATCCTCGGCGTGCTCGCGATCGTGATCATCGTCGGCGCGGTGGTGGCGATCGTGCTCGTCAACCGGGACGGCGGCGGGTCCTCGGCCGGGCCGTCCGACTCGACCGCGGCATCGACGCCGAAGCAGACCTCGGACCAGCCGTCGACCTCCGGTGAGTCCTCGTCCGGACCGACCAGCGGCCCGGGGGCCAAGCAGGGCTGGCAGCCCGTCGACAACACCGCCGACGCCGGCCTCACCTACGAGGTGCCCGACGACTGGAAGACGTCGACGAGCCCGCGGCCCAGTGGGCTGGGTGTCGACTTCACCGGTTCGGCCGACTACGGCATCTACAACTGCGAGGGCGGCGGCTACATCCGCAGCTTCGCGGCCAGCGGCGACGTGCAGGGCAAGAACGGCGCCGCGCTCGACCTCACCAAGACCGTGAAGGACTTCGCGAAGTCCTTCGGCACGGGCTACTTCAAGGACACGGCGAAGGTCGACGTGCCCGAGCCGACGAAGATCGAGGTCGACGGCAAGCAGGCCATGACCCTCAACGCCACCGTGACGCCGCAGGTCACCAAGCCGAAGTGCGAGGCGACGAAGGGGGAGATCGCGATCGTCGGCGTGCTGCTCGAGGCGCAGGGCAAGCCGGCCGGGGTCGCGATGCTGGTCGTGGTGAGCGACGTGACCGGCGGCCCGGCCGACCCGAAGCCCCTGCCGACCTCGGTGGCGAAGGACATCCTGGCGACGGTAAAGGTCGGCTAGTTTCCCGCGCCGGACACTAGCTGGGTGACCAGGCGGTGACGACCTCGTCGAGCACGGCCAACGGGAGAGGGCCGTTGCCCAGCACCACGTCGTGGAAGGCCTTGATGTCGAAGCGGTCGCCCAGGCGGGTCTCGGCGGCCGTGCGCATTCGCTGGATCTCCAGGCGGCCGACCATGTACGCCAGCGCCTGGCCGGGCTCGGCGATGTAGCGGTCGATCTCGCTGCCGATCTCGAGGTCGGACATCGGCGTGTTGTCGCGCAGGAAGCCGATCGCCTGGGCGCGGCTCCAGCCCTTGTGGTGCATGCCCGTGTCGACCACGAGCCGGCCCGCGCGCATGGAGTCCATCGCGAGCATGCCGAGCCGGGAAACCTCCGAGCTGTACAGACCCATCTCGTCGGCCAGGCGCTCGGTGTAGAGGCCCCAGCCCTCCGCGTACGCGTTGGACGTGACGACCCGGCGGAACATCGGCAGGTGGGTCAGCTCCTGGGCGAGCGCGATCTGGAAGTGGTGCCCTGGCACGGCCTCGTGGAACGCAGTGACCTCGGACTCGAACCGGTACCGCTCCTCGGGCCGGTGCGTGTTGGCGACGTAGGTCCCCGGCCGCTTGCCGTCCATCGACGGCCACACGTAGTACGCGGCGGCCGCGCCCGGCGCGTCGGCCGGCGGCACCGGCTCGACCTTGCACTGCGAGCTCGCCAGCCGGCCGAACCAGCCGGGCGCCGCGGCCTCGGCCCGGGTGACCGCCGAGCGGGCCGACTCGAGCAGCTCGTCGGCGTCGCGCCAGCGCGTCGCCGGGTCGGTGGTCATGCGGGTGAAGATCTCGGCGCGGTCCCGGGTGCCGAAGACCCGCGAGCCGATCTCGGCGTACTCCTCGGTGAGCCGGGCGATGACGTCCAGGCCCGTCTGGTGCAGCTCCTCGGGAGTCCGGTCGGTGCTCGTGTGGACACGGGCCAGGCCGGTGTACATCGCGTCGCCGCCGGGGAGCCAGCACAGGCCGACGTGTGACTCGTCGCGGCCGTGCTGGGCGAGCTCGCCGGACAGGACGTCGCGGTAGCGGGCGAAGGCCGGGTGGACCACGTCGGCCAGTACCCGGTCCCGCTCGGTGCGGAACGACTCCGCGTCGAACGAGGGGCGGGTCAGCGGGTCCTCGTCCGCGCCGAAGTAGCGGTCGACGTGCTCGACGGCCGCGCGGACCAGGCGCGCCACCGGCACCCGGCCGGCGGCGACCCCCGAGCGGTGCCGCTCGGCGACCGTGTCGAGGAACGCCGGCACGGCGCGCAGCCGGTTCAGGTAGGACTCGGCCTGCCCGGCGTCGGACAGCACGATCACCGGCAGCATCGCGATCAGCTCGGCCGCCGGGCCGACGAACGTGTCGGAGATCGTGTACTCGACGCCGCGCGCGTCGACCTCGGTGACCAGCTGGCCGGCGTGGTGCACGACCGCCGACCTGGTCACCGCGTCGTCGGCGGGGAGCCCCGAGACGTCGAGGGCCGACGCGCGGGCGGCGATGTCGAGCGCCTTGGCCCGGACCGCCTGCTGCGCCTGCTCGGACCGGTCGCTCAGCTTGTCGTCGTGGCCGGGCAGCCCGAGGACGGTCGCCCACACGGGGTCGGCGTCGCAGACGAGCTCGAGCAACTCGTCGGCGAGGGGGTGCACGGGGTTCGCGTCGGACACCCTGCCAACCTACTCAACCTCGCGGACCCGGCTCCCGTGCTCGCGTTGGTAGTCGCGCCACCGCTGCAGCATGCTCGGGACCTCCCCGCGGAGGAAGTCGAAGAACTTGCGGCTCTCGTCGAGGCGGGCGCCTGCCTTGGTGTCGATGCCGACGGCCGCGGCGCCGTCGGCGAGCAGCGTCGCCCACGTCTCCAGCTGCTTGTCCCGGTTGGCGTACGCCTCGAACCAGAGGTCGTCGGTGACCTCGTAGTGGTCGCGCCGCTCGCCGGGGTCGCGGGCCCGCAGGACGAGCCCGACCTGCGCCAGGTACCGGACCGCGCCGGAGATCGCGGCCGGGCTCACGCTCAGCTGCTCGGCCAGCTCCCCCGCGGTGCGTTTGCCCTCCTCGGCAACCAGCAGCGCGCCGAACACCCGCGCCGGCATCCGGGGCACCCCCGCCTCGACCATGATCAGCGCGAACCGTTCGACGAACCGCGCCACCGCGTCCTCATCGGGCTCGTTCGTCACGTTCTGCATCATCCACTCCGGTCGTGTGATCTCGATCAGTTTATACGGTTTCTTAACTTCACAACTTTGTGAAATCACTGTACGTTCGTGGGCATGACAACCGCAATCTCCGTGTCCGGCCTGGTCAAGACGTTCGGCCAGACACGCGCGCTGGACGGGTTGGATCTGACGGTCCACACCGGCGAGGTGCACGGGTTTCTCGGCCCCAACGGGGCGGGGAAGTCGACGACCATCCGCGTGCTGCTCGGCCTGCTCCGTGCCGACTCCGGCGACCTCCAACTGCTCGGCGGCGACCCGTGGACCGACGCCACCTCCCTGCACCGCAGGCTCGCCTACGTGCCCGGCGACGTCTCGCTGTGGCCGAACCTGTCCGGGGGCGAGGTGATCGACCTGCTCGGCCGGCTGCGTGGCGGCCTGGACCCGAAGCGGCGGGCCGACCTCCTCGAGCGCTTCGACCTGGACCCGACGAAGAAGGGCCGCACCTACTCCAAGGGCAACCGGCAGAAGGTCGCCCTGGTGGCCGCGCTGTCCTCGGACGTCGAGCTGCTGATCCTGGACGAGCCGACCTCCGGGCTGGACCCGCTGATGGAGGCCGTGTTCCAGGACTGCATCGCCGAGGAGCACGACCGCGGCCGCACGGTGCTGCTGTCGAGCCACGTCCTCGCCGAGGTCGAGGCCCTGTGCCAGCGGGTGAGCATCATCCGGCTGGGTCGCACGGTCGAGACCGGCACGCTGTCCGAGCTGCGCCACCTCACCCGCACGTCGATCTCCGCCGAGGTCGCCACCGTGCCCGACGGTCTGGCGAAGCTCCCGGGCGTGCACGACCTCAAGGTCGACGGCAACCAGGTGAAGTTCGACGTCGACACCAAGGACCTCGACGCCGTGCTGCGCAAGCTCGCCGAGGCCGGCGTGCGCAGCCTCACGAGCCAGCCGCCGACGCTGGAGGAGCTGTTCCTGCGCCACTACGAGGCCGACCTCACGCTCGAGGACGGCAGGAACGGCCGGCACGCGGTGGTATCACAGTGACCATCAACCCGACCACCACGGCCCTGCCCACCACCGAACGGCCGGCCCGCGCGGCGGCCACCGGCCGGCGGGACGTCTTCGTCGGCACCGGCGCGCTGCTGCGCCTGGGGCTGCGCCGGGACCGGATCGTCGCGACGGTGTGGATCTTGCTGTTCGTCGCGATGGCCGCGGGCTCCGCGTCGGCGTCGCAGAGCCTCTTCACGACGATGGAGTCGCGGCTGCGGGCCGCGGCCGCGGTCAACGACACGCCGGCCACGCTCGCGCTGTACGGCCGGGTGTTCGACCCGGCCTCGCTCGGCGCGGTCTCGATGTTCAAGCTCGGCGCGATGGGTGCCGCGCTGGTGGCCCTGGTCGCGATCTTCACCGTGGTCCGGCACACCCGCGCCGAGGAGGAGACCGGCCGGCTCGAGCTGATCGGCGCCACCGTCGTCGGCCGCTACGCCGCGCTCACCGCCGCGCTGCTGCTGTCCGTCGGCACCACGCTGGCGCTGGCCCTGCTCACCGCGCTCAGCCTGGTCGGCGCGGGCCTGCCGGCCGGTGGCGCGCTCGCGTTCGGGCTGTCCTGGGCCGGCGCGGGCATCGCGTTCGCCGCGGTCGGCGCGGTGGCCGCGCAGGTCACGGAGAGCGCGCGGACCGCGAACGGGCTGGGTGCCGCGGTGCTCGCGACCGCCTACGTGCTGCGGGCCGCGGGCGACGCGTCCGGGGTGGACACGTCGTCGTGGCTGTCGTGGCTCTCGCCGATCGGCTGGGCGCAGCAGGTCCGGCCGTTCGCCGGGGACCGCTGGTGGGTGCTCGGCTACCTGGTGGCCTTCGCGGTGCTGGTGACCGTGGCCGCGTACGCGCTGGTGGCCCGGCGCGACCACGGCGCGGGCCTGCTGGCGCAGCGGCCCGGTCGCCCGGCGGCGGGCCCGCGGCTGCGCACGCCGCTGGCGCTCGCGGTCCGGCTGCACCGGGGCGGGCTCACCGGCTGGCTCGTGGGGGTCGCGCTCGGCGGCCTGGCGATGGGCAGCATCGCCTCCCAGGTCGGCCAGTTCGCCGACACTCCGCAGGCCCGCGACATGATCATGAAGCTGGGTGGCCAGCGCGGCCTCACCGACGCGTTCCTGTCGGCGGAGATGGCGATCCTCGCGCTGGTCGTGTCCGCGTACGGGATCTCGGCGGCGCTGCGGCTGCGGGCCGAGGAGACGGCCGGCCGGGCCGAGCCGATCCTCGCGACCCGGGTGAGCAGGCTGCGGTGGGCGGCGAGCCACGTGGTGGTCGCGCTGGCCGGCACGACGGCGCTGATGGTGGTGATCGGCGTGGGCGCGGGCTTCGCGCACGGCGCGGCGACCGGCAACATGGCCGAGATCGGCCGGGTCCTGGTGGCCGCGCTCGCGCAGCTGCCCGCGGTGTGGGTGCTGACCGGCATCACGATCGCGGTGTCCGGCCTCGCGCCGGGGCTGATCATGATCGGCTGGGGCGCGCTGGTGTTGTTCCTGGTGCTGGGTCAGCTCGGCTCGGTGCTGGGCCTGCCGCAGTGGACGATGGACCTGTCGCCGTTCACCCACTCGCCCAAGCTGCCCGGCGGTGAGCTGTCCGCGACGCCGCTGATCATGCTCACCCTGATCGCCGCGATCCTGGTGACGATCGGCTTGTCCGCGTTCCGCCGCCGCGACATCGGCTGAGAAACCCCGTCGGGAAGGCGCCTTCCGGTCTCCGGGAGGCGCCTTTCGCGTTCAACCGCCCTGGTTGACCTGGCCGAGGTCGCTCGCCTTCCAGCCGTCCGGCGTCCTCTCGAGCCCGACGCGCAGCCGCAACCGCTTCGCGGTCTGCGCCGAGCCGGCCAGCTCGACCTGGACCGACGTGGCGACCAGGACCTGCGCGGTGCCCTTGTCGGCGTTCACCTCCTCGGCGGCCGCGGCGAGCACCGAGCCCGTGCTCACCGACTTCGCCTTGGTGACCGCGTCGGTCATCTGCTGGCGGTTGTTGCGCAGCTGGTCGAGCAGCGGGCCGGTCGCGAGCCCCTCCCACTCGGCGAGGCCGGCATCGAGCCGGCGGTAGTCCAGGGTGTTGAACACCTTCGCGACCTCCTCGGCCGCGGCGAGCGCCTCGTCGCGGGCGGTGGCGAGGCGGTCGTCCTCCGACGGCGCCGTCGAGGTCGCCGTCGGCGCGGCCGCCAGCGGCTCGGTCGAGTCGTTCTTGACCACGACCAGCACGATGACCCCGGCGACGACCAGGCCGAGCACGAGCCCGACGGCGACGAGCAACGGCGTCCGGCTCCGCCGCGGCGGTGGTGGGGTGATCATCGGCCCTCGAAGGTGTCGATCTCGGACGCGAGCCACTGGCCGTCCACCTGGCGCAGCGACAGCAGGAACATCGCGGCGCCGGTCGTGCTCGCCCCGGTGGCCCCGCGGGTCGCGGTCTGGTCCAGGTACGCGAGCACCTTGGCGCGGTCGCCGGTGAGTTCCTGTGCCGCGGCGGCGACGACCGTGCTGCTCAGCGTCAGCTTCTCGGCGGGTGCCGCGTCGAGCACGGCGCTGAACAGCTCGCGGTAGCGGTCCTTGAAGTGACCGGTGGACAGCTCCTCGACGCGCCGCTCGTGTCCGGCGAGGTCGCGGTAGTCGTAGGAGAACAGCTTCTCGCTCAGCGACGTCGCGCGGGCGACCAGCGCCTGGGTGGCGGCCGCGTCGACCAGCGCGAGGTTCGCCGGCTTGCCGCGCGCGGCCGCCGGGGTCGACCCGACGACCGCCAGCACGGCGACCACGAGCATCGCTTTACCCAGCCCCCATCGTGACATGTGACCTTGTATAGCAGTCGGGATCCGGAATGCGTGGCGCGATCATGTGGTTGACGCGAAGCGGACGCAGACGACGCGGACACAGACGACGACGTGGTTGGGGACGGTGATCGCGGGTGGGCGCCGCACCAGGGTCGACGCGGGCGCACCCCACCCGGTTACCCGGCGAGGTCTGGGTCCTCGTCGCCGCCAACTTCGTGATCGCCGCCGGGTTCGGCCTGGTCGCCCCCGCGCTGCCCACGTTCGCGCGCAGCTTCAACGTCTCCGTCACCGCCGCGTCCATCGTGGTCAGCGCGTTCGCGGTGGCCCGGCTGGTGTTCGCGCCGGCCAGCGGGCGGCTCGTCGGCCTGCTCGGCGAGCGGCGGGTGTACCTGGCCGGCATCTCGATCGTCGCGGTCACCACCGGGGCGTGCGCGTTCGCCTCCGCGTACTGGCAGCTGGTGCTGTTCCGCTCGGTCGGCGGCATCGGCTCGACGATGTTCACCGTGTCCGCGATCGCGCTGCTGATCCGGGTCACCCCGGTGCCGCTGCGCGGGCGGGCGTCGGGCCTGTGGGGCACGGGCTTCCTGCTGGGCAACGTGATGGGCCCGCTGCTGGGTGGCGGCCTGATCACCATCTCGGTGCGCGCGCCGTTCCTGGTCTACGCCGGCATGCTGTTCATCGCCGTGGCCATCGTGTGGTGGTTCCTGCGCGACTCCCCGCTCGCCGCGCCGGTCGGCGACGGCGACGCACCCGCGATCACCCTGCGCGCGGCGTTCCGGCACCGCGGCTACGTCGCCGCGCTCGGCTCGAGCTTCGCCAACGGCTGGGCCGTGTTCGGCGTGCGGGTGTCGCTGGTGCCGCTGTTCGTCGAGGAGGTGCTGCGCCGCGACGGCGCGTTCGCCGGCACCGCGCTCGCCGTGTTCGCCGCCGGCAACGTGGCCATGCTCATGTTCTCCGGCAGGCTCGCCGACACCATCGGGCGCAAGCCGATCATCCTCGTCGGGCTGCTCGTGTCCGGGGGCGGCACGATCTGGGTCGGCTTCACCGACACGGTCCCGCTGTTCCTCGCCGCCACCGTCGTCGCCGGGCTCGGCGCGGGCCTGCTCTCTCCGCCGCAGCAGGCGACGATCGCCGACGTCATCGGCTCGAAGGGCCGCGGCGGGCCGGTGCTCGCCGCGTTCCAGATGTCGGCCGACATCGGCGCCGTGATCGGCCCCGTCGCCGCCGGCATGCTCGCCGACCAGCTGTCCTACACCGCCGCGTTCACCGTCACCGGCGCGCTGTGCCTGGTGGCCGCGCTGGTCTGGCTGCCCGCGCCGGAGACGCTGCCGCGCGACGCCGACGACGAGGCCCCGGCGGTCCACCCGTCCGCCGAGGAGGCGCTCGCCGCCGAAGGGGTCAGTCCAGCCGCTTCGCGTGCGCCAGCACCAGGAAGTCCACCACGAAGCACGTGAGCTTGCCGTCGACGTCGCGGCCGACCCACACCGGGTAGGAGCCGTCGCCCCAGCCCGACTCGACGGTGATCAGGTTCGCGCCGGACGCGGGTTCGGGCACCTCGTGCGCCCAGCCCTCCATGTCGTCGTAGGCGTCCTCGATGGTGTCCTCGTAGGCCTGCGCGACCTCGGCGTCGACGAGCGCGACCCGGCCGCCGTCCACGCCGACGCCGAAGAACTCGCCGTCGCCGAGCAGCAGCTCGTGCTCGCCGGGCCGCCACGCGTTGTCCCACGTGACCGTCGGCCGGCCCCACACCGGCAGCCGGCACGCGGCGACCCGGGTGTGGTCCGGGTTGTCCGCGAACCGCACGACCGCCACCTCCAGCGGGTACTCGCCGGGCGGCACGGTCTCGACGAACGGCGTGACCTCGTGCATCCACGGGTCCGGGTCCGCGACGACCAGCCGGCCGCTCGGCAGCCGCAGCCGGCCCCCGTCGGCGATCTCGACGGTGACCTCGCTGCCGTCGTCGAGGGTGAACCGCGTGCCCGGCTCGAAGGTCTCCTCCAGCTGGCGCGGCCGCGTGGGCACCGGCGGGCGCCACGGCAGCTCCTCCAGCGGCGCGGCCGGCTCCAGCGGGTCGGCCCGCACGATCGTCGGGCCCACGTCGCCGACCACGGCCGACCAGTCGCCGAACGCCGGCACCGCGTGCGAGGTCGGGTCGACCACCAGGTCCGGCCGGTCCTGCCAGTTGCCCGAGGACACCCGGCGCTGGCCGTCCACGTGGTACTGCGCGGTCCAGTACGGGTGGCGCCACTGCGGCTCGCCGGCGTGGAACTCCGCCGTGTCCGCCTCGTACGCCCACTGTCTGGCCTCCAGCAGCACCAGCCGGTCCTCGGGCCAGCGGCGGAACTCGAGCTTGCGCTCGCGGCGGCCCTGCTCGTCGAAGTACCAGACGGCGGCGTGCTGGGCCGACCAGCAGATCTCGACGAGCACGTGCGGCCGCTCGTCGGTGAACACCATGGCGTACTGGTCGCCGGCGAAGTCTCGTTCGCGGGCGGCCGACTCCGGCAGCGGGCGCACGATCGACCGGGTGCCGGGGTCCCAGCCTTCGCAGTACACGATCTCGACGGTCACCTGCGCATCCTGGCAGGCGCATACCGGCGGCCGCTCGCGTAGGTTCGCGACATGGCGACGATGGTGACCTTCCATGCCCATCCCGACGACGAGTGCATCACCTGTGGCGGCGTGATGCGCAAGGCCGCGGACGAGGGGCATCGGGTGGTGCTGGTGGTGGCGACCCGCGGTGAGCTGGGCGAGGTGCCGGAGGGGTTCCTCGGCGACGACGAGGAGCTGTGGCAGCGGCGGGTGAAGGAGACCCACGACGCGGCCGGGATTCTTGGCGCGGCGCGCGTGGAGTTCCTGGGCTACACCGACTCCGGGATGATGGGCGAGCCGACGAACGACGTGCCGGGGACGTTCTGGACCGCGCCGGTCGAGGAGGCCGCCGGGCGGCTGGCCGCGATCCTGCGCGCGGAGAACGCCGACGTCCTCACCGTGTACGACGACCACGGCGGGTACGGGCACCCGGACCACATCCAGGTCCACCGGGTGGGCATGCGGGCCGCCGAGCTCGCCAGCACGCCGAAGGTGTTCCAGGCGACCATGAACCGGGACCGCGCGACCCGCGGCCGCACCGAGTTCGCCGAGCGCGCGGGGATCGAGCTGCCGGACCTGGGGGACGACTTCGGCTCGCCGGAGTCGGTCATCACCACGGCGGTGGACGTGTCCTCCTACGTGACGTACAAGCGGCAGGCGATGCGCGCGCACGCGAGCCAGATCAGCGAGCAGTCGTTCTTCCTCGCGATGCCGGACGAGGCGTTCGGGTTCACCTTCGGCACCGAGTGGTTCATCCGGGAGGGCGCCGAGTCGATGTCCGAGTCGGACCTGTTCGGCTGATGCTCTTCGACGAGGTCCTGGCCGCCGGGCCGGTGCGGGCGCTGGTGGCCGACGACGCGTGGCTGCAGGCGATGCTCGACGCGGAGGCCGCGCTGGCCGGGGCCCAGGCGGAGGTCGGGCTGATCCCCGCCGAGGCGGCGGCCGCGATCGCCGAGGTGTGCGAGGCGTCCCGGTACGACCTGGCCGCGCTGGCCCGCTCGGCGGCCGCGTCGGGCAACCCGGCGGCGCCGCTGGCGCGGGCGATCACCGAGCAGGTGGGCGGGCCCGCCTCCCGGTATGTCCACTTCGGAGCGACGAGCCAGGACATCGTCGACACGGCCGCGATGTCGGTCGCGCGGTCCGCCGTCGCGGCGGTGCTGGCCGACGTGGCCGCCTGCCGCGCCTCGCTCGCCGCGCTGGCCGTGGCGCACCGGGACACGGTCCAGGCCGGCCGGACCTTGTTGCAGCAGGCGCTGCCGACGTCGTTCGGGCTGGTGGCCGCGAGCTGGCTGGCGGCGCTCGGGTCGGCCGGGGCCGCGCTGCGGTCGGTGTCGCTGCCGGCGCAGCTGGGCGGCGCGGTCGGGACGCTGGCGTCACTGGGCTCGGCCGGGCCCGCGGTGGTGGCGGCGTACGCGCGGCGGCTCGGGCTGGCCGAGCCGGCGCTGCCGTGGCACACCGACCGCGGCCCGATCGCGGCGCTGGCGGGGGCGTCGGGCCGGGTCTGCGGGACGGTGGCCAAGATCGCCGGCGACGTCGTGCTGCTGGCCCAGACGGAAGTCGGCGAGCTCACCGAGTCCGCGGGCGCGGGGGTCGGCGGCTCGTCGACGATGCCGCACAAGCAGAACCCCGTGGCGGCGATCTCGGCGCGGGCGTCGGCCGCCCGGGCGCCGGGCCTGGTCGCGACGCTCCTGGGTTCGATGGCGCACGAGCACCAGCGGGCGGCCGGCGCGTGGCACGCGGAGTGGCAGCCGCTGCGGGAGCTGTTGTGCTGCACGGGATCGGCGGTGTGGTGGCTGCGGACGAGCCTCGAGCGCCTGGCCGTGCGTCCGGACCGCATGCGAGCCAACCTCGAGCGGACGGGTGGCGCGCTGCTGGCCGAGCGGGTCACCACCGCGCTGGCGTCCTCGGTGGGGCGGCTGGTCGCGCACGACGCGGTGACCGAGTGCGTCCGCGCCGGCGGGGACCTGGCCACCCGGCTCGCGGAGCATCCCGCGCTGGGGCTGTCCCGGGAGCGTGCGGCGCGGCTGCTGGACCCGTCGGGTTATCTGGGCGCGGCGGACGTGTTCATCGACCGCGCCCTGGCCGCGTACGAGGAGGAGCGATGACCGTCGAGGTGCACCACGAGGTGGTTGGCCCGGCCGACGCACCCGCGGTGGTGCTGGCCGGCTCGCTCGGCAGTGACCTGCGGATGTGGGACCCGCAGGTGGAGCCGTTGCTGGCGGCCGGTTTCCGGGTGGTGCGCTACGACCACCGCGGGCACGGGCGCTCCCCCGCGCCGGACGGGCCGTACTCGCTGCCGGAGCTGGGCGCGGACCTGCTCGCGCTGCTCGACCGGCTCGGGCTGGCCCGGGTGTCGCTCGCCGGGCTGTCGCTGGGCGGGATGACGGGGATGTGGCTCGCCGAGCACCACCCGGAGCGCCTGGACCGGCTCGTTCTCTGCTGCACGTCGGCCGAGCTGGGCCCGCGCGAGATGTGGGCCGAGCGGGCCCGCGCCGCGCGCGAGTCCGGAATGGACAGTCTCGCCGACGCCGCGGTGGGCCGGTGGCTCACCCACGCCGGCCGCGCGGCCAACCCGCCGCTGTCGGCCTGGCTGCACGAGATGGTGGCCGGCACGAACGCGGAGGGCTACGCGTCCTGCTGCACCGCCATCGAGACGATGTCGATCGTGGACGCGCTGCCCACGATCGCCACGCCGACGCTGGTGATCGCCGGCGACCAGGACCAGGCGACCCCGCCGGAGCACGCCCGCCGCATCGCCGCGGCCATCCCCGACGCGCGGCTGGAGATCGTGCCCGGCGCCGCCCACCTCGGCAACGTCGAGCGGCCGGCGGAGTTCACCGCGCTGATCCTGAGCCACCTGCGGTCCCGCCGCGCCGCCGGGATGGAGGTCCGCCGCGCCGTCCTGGGCGACGAGCACGTGGCCCGCGCGGTGGCCGCGACCACCGACTTCACCCGGCCGTTCCAGGACTTCATCACCGAGTCGGCGTGGGGCTCGGTGTGGACCCGGCCCGGCCTGGACCGGCGGACCCGCAGCGTGGTCACGCTGACCGCGCTGACCGCGCTGCGCAGCCACGAGGAGATCCCGATGCACGTCCGCGCGGCGCTGCGCAACGGCCTGACCAGGGCGGAGATCGCGGAGATCCTGCTGCACACGGCCGTCTACGCGGGCGTGCCGGCGGGCAACTCGGCCTTCGCCATAGCCAAGCGAACCCTGGAGGAGCTCGATGAGTGAGGTCTTGCTGATCTCCGGCAGCACCCGCGCCGGCTCGACGAACGCGGCGGCTCTGCGCGCCGCGGCCGAGGTTGCCCCGGCCGGCGTGACGACCGTGACGTGGACCGGCCTGGCGTCCCTGCCAGCCTTCAACCCCGACGACGACGGCGAGTCGCCGCCCGCGCCGGTGGCCGACCTGCGTCGCGCGATCGCCGCCGCGGACGCGGTCCTGTTCTGCACGCCCGAGTACGCCGGCGCGCTGCCCGGGAGCTTCAAGAACCTGCTGGACTGGACCGTCGGCGGCGGCGAGATGTCCGGCAAGCCGGTGGCGTGGATCAACGCCGCCCCCGAAGGCCGCGGCGACAAGGCGCACGACTCCCTGGCGATCGTGCTGGGCTACCTGGACACCGACGTGATCACGAAGGCGACCGGCCGCATCCCCGTGACCCGCGACCTCCTCGGCGCGGACGGGACGGTGACCGACCCCGCGACCCGCGGCAGGCTCACCGAAGTCATGACGACGATCCGCGACCACCTGGCCGCAGGTTCGAACTGAGCCGGAGGGCGCCACGCCGGAACCGGATCGGACCTCGCCGACCCACCCTTCGGGAACACCGAACCCGGCCCAACCCGATCGGACGACCCTTGTCCGCTCGCGCGCGCGATGGCAGCCCCCGCCCACTCCGGGGGCACCCCGTGCTTCCAGTCTATCGGGAATAGCCGCAGGTCAAAGGATTCGCGTGGGCCTGTGGACAACTTCGGGGCGCGAATGGAGAGTTTCGTCGGCCTGTGGCGGTCGAGCCGCGGCTAGCCGCAATGCCGGTGGGTTAGGTGGTTGTGGCTGGTCGGCGCCGGTGCCCGGTCTTGCTGGGAGGAGTGATGCCGACGGCTGAGTGAGGCGGTCTGCTGGCCTGGTGTCGCTGGCGATGCTGGGCCCTCTTGACCGGAAAATTGCTCATCTTTCTCTTGATCACGCGTGGATAGCTCCGGTCCCTGCGCTCCGGATTGATCTCCTCAAGCACCTCAGCGAGCAGGACCCGGTAGTGATCATTATCGTGTGTGAGGGGGGAAAGATTCCGGTTTCCACACGCGGGACCGGATGATACGAACCGTGTTTTTATGCGAGATCCGATCCGGATCCAATTTCGCGTGATCAGCGGCGTCCACCTGCACGCGCATCGTGGCGTAGTGCACCGCCAGGTGCGCCCAGAACTCCTGCCGCACCCCCTCGGGCGACTTCGATCGAAAGATCTTCTCAGCGTTGAGCTGAACACTCTTGATCTGCTTCAGAAAACCCTCGACGTCCCACCGCTCGTGATACAGGATCGCGAGATCCTTCGCGGGAGCCCGCTGTGGATCCATGATCGTGGTCACCAGCCGATACACCTCATCCGATCCAGGAAGCTTGTACTCGACAACGCGCAGCCGAAACGACACCCGGCCGGACTTTCTGGGCGGGATCACCTCGGCGACGCAGGAACCATCAGCCAGCAGTTCCACCGGCCGCAGAATGAGGTTCGCGGTCACCCTCCACAGCAGGTCAGCGCCAGTATCGACCGCCTTGATCCACCGGTGGAACGAGTAGATGTTCCGATCCGCCAGCAGCAGCATGCCCGGCCGCAGCGAGGAGAACATCTCGTCGATCAACATCGTCTCCGCGGCGGCATACCCATCCATCCGGGCGTCGAACACCGCATGCGTGCCCAGTTCGATCACACAGGCCGCCTGAATCTGGGGATAGGCCGTCTTACCCTCACCACGACCTGAGCCGGGTCGCCCGAACTCGCGATCGTTGTCCTCGGTGTCCGGCACCGTGAACGTGGTCCCGTCCACCGCCGTCAACAACCAGCCCCGATACCACGCACCCCGTGTTCCCGGTCGCGCTTGCGGCGCCATCACCGCGCGCGCCGCCGTTTCCATCG
>NZ_DASWSJ010000257.1:0-2881 GCF_036402745.1 Actinophytocola sp.
GTGAACGCCAGCGGGCTCGCCCCGTCCCAGCGCCGCCGCCCACCCGACGAGACCGCCGCGCGGTCCGGCAAAGGCGGCACTTCCGAGGAAAAGTCCGGGTCCAGGAAGAACGGGAACGACAACCGGTTGCGCCCGCTCGTGTTCCGCACCCGGTGCGGCGTCGACCGGTACCAGCCCGCGGTCAGGCGTTCCAGCATGTCGCCGATGTTGCACACGAAGGTGTCCGGCAGCGGCGGCGCGTCGACCCATCCGCCGGGCGTGTGCACCTGCAGCCCACCGTTGTCGTCCTGGGCCAGGAGGGTCAGCAGGCCGTAGTCGGTGTGCTCGCCGACGCCCCAGCCGGCGCCACCCGACGGCGCGGGTGGGTAGTGGAAGATCCGGAACAGCACCGTCGGCGACGCGGTGTAGCCGGCCGCGAAGTAGTCCGCAGCGAGGCCGAGGCTCGCCGCGATGCCGCGCAGCACGTCCTGGCCGGCGAGAGTCAGGGCGTCCACATAGGACAGCACGGTGTCCCGCAGCCCGGGCACCTGGTGCGGGAACAGGTTCGGGCCGTGCAGCGGCAGCTCGGACGGCGGCTGCTCGGACCCGAAGTACAGGCCCTCCTTGAGGTCCTCCTCGCCGGCGGTCAGCTCCGCCCCGACCGGGAAGTACCCGCGCCACGCCCGCCCGCCGCGCGACATCTCGATCTCGAGCTTCTCCTCGAGCGGCAACGCGAAGAACTCCCGGCTCTGCGCGTCGAGCCGCTCCCGGAGCGCGGCGGGCACCCCGTGGCCGGTGACGTAGAAGAACCCGGTGTCCCGGCAGGCCCGTTCGATCTCGCCGGCCACCGCGGCGGGGTCGGAGATGTCGACGACCGGGAGCACTAGAACACCACGGTCTTGTTGCCGTGCACCAGAACCCGGTTCTCCAGGTGCCAGCGCAGGCCCCGCGCGAGCACGACCTTCTCGATGTCGCGACCCCGGCGCACCATGTCGGTGATCGAGTCGGCGTGCCCCACCCGGATCACGTCCTGGTCGATGATCGGGCCGGCGTCGAGCTCCGCGGTGACGTAGTGGCACGTGGCGCCGATCAGCTTCACGCCGCGGCGGTGTGCCTGGTGGTAGGGCTTCGCGCCGACGAACGACGGGAGGAAGCTGTGGTGGATGTTGATCGCCCGGCCCTCCCACGCGGCACAGAGGTCCGCCGGCACGATCTGCATGAACCGGGCCAGCACGATCGCGTGCGCGTCGCTCTCCTCGACCAGCCCGCGCAGCCGCACGAACGCCTCGGACTTGCCGTCCGGATCACCGGCGGGGAACGGCACGTGGTGGAACGGGATCCCGTGCGCCCCGGTGATGTCCGCGAGGTCCGGGTGGTTGCCGATCACCGCGGCCACGTCGATGTCGAGCTCGCCGGACGCGACGCGGCTGAGGATGTCGTAGAGGCAGTGGCCCTCCTTCGACACCAGGATCACGACGCGGCGGCGCTCGGCGGTGTCCATGATCTGCCAGTCGCTCCGCTCGGCGAGCGTGGCGGCCAGCTCGCCGAAGCGCCGGCGCAGCTCGTCGATGTCGATCGGCACGGTGTCGGCACTGATCTCCTGGCGGGTGAAGAACCAGCCGGTGTCCTGGTCGGTGTGGTACGCGGCCTCGACGATCAGCCCGCCGAGGTCGGCGAGGAAGGTCGCGATCCGGGCCACGATCCCGATGCGGTCCGGGCACCCGAAGGTGATCACGTACCGGCGGCTCATGGCGTGCGGAGGGTGTCGACGAGGGTCTGGTCGCCGGTGGTGACGGCGGTGCTCGGCCGGTGCCAGGTGGCGCGGTAGACGGCGTCCGCGGTGCCGACGACGGACGCGTCGGTGTCGACCTCCTCGGCCGTGGTGACCCGCGGGACCTCGCCCGGCTCGAGGTGCACGGTCCACGCGCGGCCCGCGTCGGCGGCGTGGAACAGCACGGTGCCCTTGGCGTCCGGCCGCTCGCGCGCGAGCTTGCGGGGGACCATGAGCACGAGCGCCTCGTCGATCCCGTCGGCGGCGAAGTCGGGCTCGAAGACCAGCGACGGGACCGCGGCCGCGCCGTCGGAGCCGGCGTTGGCGTGCTCGGCGTCGAGCCGGTGGATGGCGGTCTCGTGCGCCTGGCGGCGGGCCCAGAACACGGCGGTGGTCTCGACCTCGGGGTGGAAGACCCACGCGGGCGCGTCCGGGCCCTTGGCCTCGAGCGTGCCGACCATGGCGGCGACCTGGTCGTCCCACCAGGGCAGCAGCTCGTCCCAGACCTCCGGCGGCCGGTCGGGCCGCACGCCCTCGGCGGTGGGCACGGCGTCGAGCGCCTTGATGACCCAGTTGTGCACCCGGGCGATGTGCCGGACGAGGCCACGCACTGTCCACTCAGGACACGTCGGCACCGGGGCGCCGGGTCCCGCGGCGACGGCCGCGGCGCGCAGGGCGGCCGCCTGGCGCGCCACCTGCTCGAGATAGCTGGCGAAATCCACTCGTGGAGGATAGTGCGCCGGCGCCCATTCCAGACCCCATCGATGGGCAACCTCACCGCCACCGGGAGGCCGCGGCTCTCCCGGCCGGCGGCCAACCGGGTCCCCGACGAACGCCCCAGCCTCCCGTGCCGAAGCACTAAGGCCTGTCTCGTAGATCTTCGTGTGAAGTCATGCGCCGACCACCGGAACCTCAGGGGACCGTGACGGCACCCAGCCACCACCCACCTCGATACCCACACCATTCGCCGGGACGCAACGCACACTGTTAATCCCGGGGAGGCGGACTAGCCGCCCTCCAGCTTCTCGGCGATCGCGCGGATCCACTCCTCGGACCACGTGAGCTCGCCGGAGCGGAGGGCGGCGACGACACCGTCGATCCACCGCAGCTCGGCGCGCCGCACGGCCAGCA
>NZ_DASWSJ010000258.1:0-16134 GCF_036402745.1 Actinophytocola sp.
CGCCCCAGCGGAGCCGGGCAGCGACAAGGAGACGGCCGGCGCCGAAGGCGTGTCGGGTCCAGCCGTTGGCAGGCCGTCCGGCGGCGACGAGGCACCGGCTCGGCGGGTTGGGTTCCTGGGCACCGCTCGTGGTGAGGTGACCGCGGTCGGGCAGGCGCGGGAACCCGAGGCGACCCGAGGCTGGGCGGCGACGGCCGGAAAAGGCGCGACGGCCGGAGAAGGCCCGGCGCCGGATGGCCCGGAGTCGGATGGTCCGGAGTCCGAGCCGACCGGGCCCATCAGCGCCTCGACCACCTCGGTCGAGCCAGGGGCCACCCGGGCCGAGCTCAGTGGGGCGGAAGCCGCCGCGCCGATCGAGCCCGTTGTCACTGCGGAGACCTCGGTGAACGAGGACGAGCCGGGCGACGCCGGGCCGGCGAAGGGGTGAGTGATCCGTTCGGGACCGGGCGGCTTCGGGAAGCCGTCCTGGCCTCCTGGCGGGACTCGCCCACTCGGTTCCGGGAAGACGCCAACGCCGAGGAGGATCTGTTCCTCGGCGGCTATCGGGACCGCGTCGTCGTCGAGCTCGCGCAGAATGCCTCCGACGCCGCCGGGCAGGACGGGATCCTTCGGGTCTGCGTCGTCGGCGACGAGCTGCGGGTCGCCAACACCGGACGGCCGCTCGACGCCGACGGGGTCGCCTCGCTCGCCTCACTTCGGGCCTCCGCGAAGACCGCCACGACCGCGAAGGCCGGCGGGGTCGGCCGGTTCGGCGTCGGGTTCGCCGCGGTGCTCACCGTCTCGGACGCCCCGCGCGTGGTCTCGCGCACCGGCGGGGTCGCGTTCTCCGCGGCTCGGACCCACGAGGCCATCGGCGAGTCCGGCCGCGTCCCCGTCCTCCGCCTCGTCTGGCCCACCGACGACGAGGACCCCCTGCCCCACGGGTTCGACACCGAGGTCCGCCTGCCGCTGCGCGCCGACGAGCCGGGCGACCTGCTCCAGGAGTTCGCGGCCCAGGCCGGCGACCTGCTGCTGAGCCTCGACGGGCTGCGCCGGATCGAAGTCGGCGACCAGGTCTGGCAGCGCGAGGGGACCGACCCCTGGGTCGACGTCCACGCGCCGAGCGGGACGACGCACTGGCTCGTCACCAAGGACGCCGGCGAACTGGCCGACGTCAGCGAGCTCGGCGCCGAGGCCCGTCCACAGTGGACAGTCTGCTGGGCGGCCTGGCTCGACGACCACCGGCATCCCCGGGCGCTGCACAACGAGGTCCTGCACGCACCCACGCCGACCGACGAGCGGCTCTCCCTCCCCGCCCGGCTGATCGCCACCGTCCCCATCGAGGCGGACCGGCGCCGGGTCCGGCCGGGCGTGGCCACCGACACCGTCCTCGAGGCCGCGGCCGCGGCTTACCCGCGGCTGCTCGACCACCTCGACGCCACCGACCGCACGACGCTCGTCCCCACCCCGGACTTCCCACGGTCCGAAGTGGACGACAAGCTCCGCCAGGAAGTCCTTGCCGCACTGCGGAAAGCACCCTGGCTCCCCACCGACGACGAGCCGGTCGCCCCGCGGCAGGCCACCCTCCTCCCGGTCCCCAGCAAGGAACTCGCCGACGCGCTGCGCGACACCATCGACGGGCTGGTCGACCCCGAGCTCGCCGCGCCGGAGCACGCCCAGGCCCTCGCCGCGCTCGAGACCAGGCGGCTCACCGTCGCCGACCTCGTCGACCGGGTCACCGGCATCGAGCGGGATCCCCGCTGGTGGCACCGGCTCTACGAGGCGCTGAGCCCGATCGCCGACACCGACCCGGACGCCCGCGAGGCACTCGGCGCGCTCCCGGTCCCCCTCACCGACGGCCGCACCCTGCCGGGCCCGCGCGGCACGCTGCTCGTCGACGCCGACCTCGATCTGTCCGAAGTGGACGTCAACGTCGTCCACCCGGACGCGGCCCACCCGCTCCTCGAACGGCTCGGCGCCCGGCACGGCGGCGCCGAGGAGCTCCTCGACTCGCTGCGCGACGCCGTCGAACGCAGCGTCGAGGACGCCGAGTCCGGAATGGACATCGAGCCGCTCCAGAAGGCCGTGCTCGGCCTCGTCGGGAGCGCCGGCATCCGGCCCGGCGAGTACCCGTGGCTCGCCGCGCTCGCGATGCGCGACGAGGTCGGCGACCACCGCCGCGCCGACGAGCTCGCGCTGCCCGGCTCGACCTTCCTCGACCTGCTCGCCGAGGACACTCCGCTCGGCGTGCTCGACGAGGACACCGCCGCCGCCTGGCCCACGCCGGTGCTGCAGGCGGTCGGCGTGCTCGACTCCTTCGCCGTCGTCGTCGACGAGCTGCCGGCCGACGCCGACCACGAGCTCGCCGACGAGCAGGACTGGTGGGTCTCCCTGCCCGAGCCGCCGACCCGGGTCGTCGCCGTCCGCGACCTCGACCTCGTCGCCGACAACGCGTGGCCCGCCGCGCTGCGGCTGCTCGCCGCCGACCCGGCCACCTGGCAGGCCCTGCACCAGCCCGGCGGCTACACCGGCTGGTGGATCGCCCACCACGGCCGGCTCGCCGGCGAGGCCCCGCGGGCGTGGCGGATGCCCGACGCCGCCGAGCTGGCCGGTCTCTACGACCCCGTCCCGCCGATCGACGTCGACCTGTCGGTCCTGCGGGCCATCGGCGTCCGGCAGAGCCTGCACATCGACGACGCCGACGACGCCGAGGAGCTGCTCGACCGGCTCGGCGACAGCGACCGCACGATCCCGCCCGGCGCCGCGCTCCGCGGCTACGCGGCCCTCGCCGCGGCCGTCCGCGACGGCACCGTCAGCCCCACCGACGTCCGGCCGCCGGCCGCGGTCCGCGCGCTCACCGGCGAGGTCCTCCCCGCCGCCGAAGCCATCGTGCTCAACGCGCCCTGGGTCCTGGGCGTCGTCGAGCAGGAGCGCGTGGTGGGCGTCGGCGACGACTTCGACCTCACCGAGCCGCTCGCCGAGCTCCTCGACCTGCCGCTGGCCACCGAGGTCGTCGTCGGTACGGCCCGCGGCACCGGGGAGGCCACCCGTTGGGCGGACCTCGGCGCGGTCGTCGACGCCTGCGACCTCGCCGGCCTCACCGTGCCCGGCGGCGGGCCGCTCGTGCACCACCAGCTGACCGTTCGCATTGGACTCGTCGACCACGAGGTGCCGTGGTGGGTCGACGGCGGGGTGCTGCACTGCGAGGACTCCACCGCGGGCCTGGCCCGCGCGCTGGCCTGGGCCACCGACCGCTGGGCCGACCGGCACACGTTCGCCGCCCTGTTCGACGACCCGGAGAACCTGCTGCGCTAGAGGTTGCGCTGGGCGCCCTTCGCGCCGCGGCGGGACGCGCGGCGCTGCCACACCATGACCGGCACGCCGACGAGCCCCAGCACGAAACCCGACAGCGCCGTCCACAGCCAGATCGGCGGCAGCGCGTCGAAGCCGTAGCGGGCGATCAGCAGGACCACGAGCGCGACCAGCCACAACGCCGTGCCCGTGTAGACCACCGGCGGCAGCGACAGCAGCCGTGGTGACAGCGGTGGCGGAGGTGACTTCTGTGTTTCGATTGGCGCGTTGGGTTCCGCTTGGCCTGCCACATGCGCGAGGCTACCGCCTCATGGCGAACAGGACAGCCGGCTCCGCACTGGATCGCTTCTTCAAGATCACCGAGCGCGGGTCGACGCCGGCCAGGGAGATCCGCGGCGGGCTGGTCACCTTCGTCACGATGGCCTACATCGTGGTGCTCAACCCGCTCATCATCGGCAGCTTCTCGAGCGACCCGAGCAACCCCACCACGCACGACGACGCGTTCGGCGACATCCTGCCCGCCAACCAGGTCGCCGCCGTCACCGCGCTGGTCGCCGGCGTCCTGACGATCCTCTTCGGACTCGTCGCGAACTACCCGTTCGCACTGGCCACGGGCCTCGGCATCAACGCGTTCGTCGCGGTCACGATCGCGCCGCAGATGAGCTGGCCGGCCGCGATGGGCCTGGTCCTGCTCAACGGTGTCGTCGTGCTGATCCTCGTGGTGACCGGCGTGCGGACGATGGTGTTCAACGCGGTGCCACCCTCGCTCAAGGCCGCCATCGCGGTCGGCATCGGCCTGTTCATCACGCTGATCGGCCTGGTCGACGCCGGGTTCGTGCGCCGGCTGCCGGACGTCGCGAACACCACCGTCCCAGTTGGACTCGGCATCAACGGCTCGATCGCGTCGTGGCCGACGTTCGTGTTCGTCGTCGGGCTCGTCCTCACCGGGATCCTGGTCGCCAAGCGGGTCAAGGCCGCGATCCTCATCGGCGTGCTGGCCACCACGGTGCTCGCGATCATCGTCGAGTCCATTGTGGACGCCGGCAGGTACGAGGGGGTGAACCCCAGGGGCTGGAACCTCGGCTACCCGGCACTGCCCGACAAGGTGGTGGGCGAGCCCGACCTGTCGCTCGTCGGCAACGTCAACTTCGACGCCTGGGTCCAGGTGCCGATCATCACCGCGGTGCTGCTCGTGTTCACCCTCGTGCTGACCGACTTCTTCGACACGATCGGCACGATGACCGGGCTGGGCAAGGAAGCGGGGCTGGTCGACGAGGGCGGCAAGCTGCCGAACGTGGGCAAGGCGCTGTTCGTCGACGGCCTCGGCGCGGTGGCCGGCGGCGCGGCGTCGTCGAGCTCCAACACGGTCTACATCGAGTCCGCGGCCGGCATCGCGGAAGGCGCGCGGACCGGGCTCGCCAACATCGTCACCGGCCTGCTGTTCATCGCGGCGATGTTCTTCACCCCGCTGTACGAGGCGGTCCCGGTGGAGGCCGCCGCGCCCGCGCTGGTGATCGTCGGCGTGCTGATGATGGCGCAGATCCGAGAGATCGACTTCACCGACTTCACGATCGCGCTGCCGGCGTTCCTCACGATCGTCGTCATGCCGTTCACGTACTCGATCGCCAACGGCATCGGCGCGGGCTTCATCAGCTACGTGCTGTTGCGGGCCGCGACCGGCAAGGCGCGCGGCATACACCCGCTGATGTGGGTGGTGGCGGCGTTGTTCGCGGTCTACTTCGCGATCGGGCCGATCCAGGCCGCGCTGCGCTGACCATGATCATTGTGACGCAGCGCTGATCGTGAGGTATGCTAACGATGTGTCGAACAAGGAGCAGGACGTAGCCGAACGCTCTTTGGCCAGCCGACTGCGACTGGCAACAGTGCGGCTCAACCGCAGGCTCCGGGCCCAGCGGTCCAGCTCCTCGGTGACGCTCACCCAGCTTTCCGCGTTGTTCTGCCTGCACAAGTGCGGCCCGCTCACCCCAGGTGAGCTGGCGGCCAAGGAGGTTGTCCAACCCCCGTCCATGACCAGGGTGATCGCTGCGCTCGAGGAGCACGGATACGTCAGCCGACGACCGCATCCCAGTGACGGCCGGCAGGCCATCGTAGAGATCACCGAGGAGGGGAGCGCGCACATTCTGGCCGACATCTCGGCGCGCGAGGCCTGGTTGGACAAGCGACTCGCCGAGCTCAGCCCCGAGCAGCGAGACGTGCTGTCCGAGGCCGCGGAGATCATCGACCGGATGGCGAGCCAACAGGATTAGTGAGAGAAGCAACCTCGTGTAACCCGACCAGGACGTCCGGTTCGCCTCGAGCCGCGCTCGTCGATCCGTCGAAGACCACTCGCGATCATCGAGGCATGTTCGGATCCCTGCGCGTGCGCAACTACCGGTTGTTCGCCTCCGGGCAGGTGATCTCCAACGTCGGCACGTGGATGCAGCGCATCGCGCAGGACTGGCTCGTTCTCGAGCTGTCCGGGTACAACCCCATCGCGCTCGGCGTGGCCGCGGCCCTGCAGTTCCTGCCGACGCTGATGCTCACGCTGTGGGCCGGCGTTCTCGCCGACCGGCACGACAAGCGCAAGCTGCTGATGCTGGTGCAGACCGGGATGGCGACGTCCGCGGTGGTGCTCGGCCTGCTGGACGTGACCGCGCTCGTGCAGCTGTGGCAGGTGTTCCTGCTGTGCTTCGTGTTCGGCATCTTCACCGCCTTCGACCCGCCGGTGCGCCAGTCGTTCGTCGGCGAGATGGTCGGCAAGGAGCACCTGACCAACGCGGTGGCGCTGAACTCGTCGACGTTCAACCTGGCCCGCATCGTCGGCCCGGCGATCGCCGGCGTGATGATCATCTGGACCGGCACCGGGTGGGTGTTCCTGGTCAACGCGGTGTCGACGGTGGCGGTGATCATCGGCCTGTGGCGGATGAACCCGGCCGAGCTGCACCGAAGTGCGGCGCCGGTGCGCAAGCGGGGCCAGCTGATGGACGGCCTGCGGTACGTGCGCACCCGGCCGGACATCATGACGGTGCTCGCGCTGGTGTTCTGCGTCAGCACGTTCGCGATCACGTTCAACACGACCCTCGCCATCGTGGCGGCGAACGTCTTCCACCGGCAGGCCGACGGCTACGGCCTGCTGTCGACACTGCTGGCGGTCGGCACGTTCGCCGGTGCCGTGCTGGCCGTGCGCCGGTCGACCCGCCGGCGGCCGGGGCTGAAGCTGCTGATCGGCGCGGCGTTCGCGTTCGGGGTGCTCGAGCTGGTGGCCGGGCTGATGCCGAGCTACCTGACGTTCGGGCTGGCGCTGATCCCGGCCGGCTTCGCGATGATGACGTTCATGAACACGGCCAACGGGACCATCCAGCTGGCGACCACACCGGAGATGCGCGGGCGCGTGATGGCGCTGTACATGCTGGTGTTCATCGGCGGGAACCCGATCGGCGGCCCCGTGACCGGGTGGATGGCGGCCACGCTGGGTGGCCGGTCGCCGTTCGTCATCGGCGGGATCGCGGCCGCGCTGTCGGCCGTGGTGTGCGGCGTGGTGCTCGCCCGGCGGGGCGGCGTGCAGATGCGCGACCGCATCCGGCCGCGGTGGGTGCTCGGCCGGTACCGGCGGTCGCGACGCGCGGAGCCGGTGGTGGCCCCGGACCTGGCGCGGGTCGAGGCCTGACCTCGCCCGGACCACTTGCCTCGGGGGGTAAAGTTAGGCTAGCCTAACGGCGTCGCTTCGTGGTGGGAGCGGTAGTCAGTTCGGGAACATGCGAAACCCCGGCTCGCGGCGGGCGGCACCGCCGGAGCCGGGGTTTCGTGTCCTCAGTCCTCGGGGAACGGGTCGTCCGCGTGGCCGACCAGGTCCGCCACCGAGTCGACCACCCGGCTCGGCCGGTACGGGAACTTCTCCGCGGTGTCCGCCGACGAGATCCCGCTCAGCACCAGGATCGTCTGCAGCCCCGCCTCCAGACCCGACCGCACGTCGGTGTCCATGCGGTCGCCGATCATCAGCGTCGCCTCCGAGTGGGCGCCGAGCGTGCGCAGCGCGGACCGCATCATCAGCGGGTTCGGCTTCCCCACGAAGTACGGCGCGCGGCCGGTCGCCCGCTCGATCAGCGCGGCCACCGAACCGGTCGCCGGCAGCGAGCCCTCCCGGGACGGGCCCGTCGCGTCGGGGTTCGTCGCGATGAAGCGGGCGCCCTGCTCGACGAGGCGGATGGCGGTGGTGATCGCGGTGAAGCTGTAGGTCCGGGTCTCGCCGAGCACGACGTAGTCCGGGTCGCGGTCGGTGAGGACGTAGCCGATCTCGTGCAGCGCGGTGGTCAGGCCGGCCTCGCCGATGACGAACGCCGACCCGTCCGGCCGCTGCGAGTCCAGGAACATCGCGGTCGCGAGCGCCGACGTCCAGATCGACTCCTCCGGCACGTGCAGCCCGGTCCGGTGCAGCCGCGCCCGCAGGTCCCGCGGCGTGTAGATGGAGTTGTTGGTCAATACCAGGAACCGCATCTCCTTGGCGCGCAGCTCCTCGATCAGCTTGTCCGCCCCGGGGATGAGGTGCTCCTCGTGCACCAGCACCCCGTCCATGTCCATCAGATAGGTCCAGGCCATGCCCCATGGTCCCGCAGCCGCCGCGCGGCCGCGCACGGCGGTTAACCTGTGGGGGTGACCACCGCTCCCATCACCGCCACGGTGCGTGTGCGCTACTTCGCCGGGGCGCGCGCCGCGGCGGGCCGTGACGAGGAAACCGTGCAGCTCAGCGCGGACGCCACCGTCCAGAACCTGGTCGACGAGCTCGTCGGCCGGCACGGTGCCGCGCTCACCAAGGTGCTCACCGCGTGCAGTTTCCTGCTCGACGGCGTCGCCGTGCGTGACACGTCGATCGCCCTGCCCGACGGGTCCGGCGTGGACGTCCTGCCCCCGTTCGCCGGCGGCTGACAGCGGACAGATCCTGTCCGCAAGGGCTGGGAGACTTGTCGACATGTCCTCCGCCCGCCTGCTCCGGCTGCTGTCGCTGCTGCAGACCCGCCGCGACTGGTCGGGCGCGGAGCTCGCCGAGCGCCTCGGCGTGAGCACCCGCACCGTCCGCCGTGACGTCGACAAGCTGCGCGAGCTCGACTATCCCGTGCACGCCGCCACCGGCACGACCGGCGGCTACCGCCTCGGGCCTGGCGCGGAGCTGCCGCCGCTCCTGCTCGACGACGAGGAGGCGGTGGCCGTCGCGGTCGGCCTGCGCACCGCGGCCGGCGGCGGGGTCGACGGCATCGGCGAGACCGCGCTGCGCGCCCTGGTCAAGCTCGAGCAGGTGCTCCCCTCGCGACTGCGCCACCGGGTCGACGCGCTGCAGGTCGCGCGGGTCGACACGCCCGGGCTGGGACCGTCCGTGCCCGCCGACGTGCTCACGGCCGTCGCCACCGCGTGCCGCGACACGCAGCGGCTGCGGTTCGACTACCGCACGCATGACCAGGTCGAGCGGCAGCGGACGGTCGAGCCGCACCGGCTCGTCTCCTGGGGCCGGCGCTGGTACCTCGTCGGGTGGGACGTCGAGCGGATGGACTGGCGGACCTTCCGGGTCGACCGGATGCGGCCGCGGATCCCGGTGGGTCCCCGGTTCGAGCCCCGGGAGATCCCCGGCGGCGACCCAGCGGCGTTCGTCGCCGCCCGAATTGCCCGGATGTGGCCCTTCCAGGCGAGCGTCCGGCTGCACGCGCCCGCCGACTCGGAGGTGGCCCGCGGCTGCGCCCCGTACGGCCGCATCGAGCCGATCGACGACCATTCCTGCCGACTCGAGATCGGTGCCGACACGCCCGGGTCGCTCGCCTTCCTGCTCGCCGGATTGGAGATCGACTTCACAGTGGAGTCACCGCGGGAATTAGTAACCGCATTGCGGCAAGTAGTCACTCGATTTCAACGTGCAGCCGGCGATCAATTGCAGTAGTGGAATTTGGTGCCGTTTATCGGCCGATACGACGTGACCCATGACTCACTTAGAGTGAATTATCTCAGGAAGAACACAGCCAGATAACGACCTTCATTACGAGTCTGACCTGCGGAAATACCTACCATCGACGCAGGTTGCCCGTCGTTACTGTGACGACGGTCACATGGCTCTTAATTTCCACTCGGCCTTTCGGTTACGTACCGTCGCTCCCGGTTGGTCCCGACCGACCAGGCAAGACCCGAGTGCTCGAAACGCCAAACCCGGTCCGGCGAGCACTCGGGAGGAAACCCCCGACTGAAAGAGAACCTCCGGACCGGGGCGAGGAACCACGACGAGCACCCCGAAGCGAGGAGTGGTTGCCGGCAAGCCCGGCTCGGCCATTTCGGCCGACCGAAGAGCGCAAGCGCGTAGGCGTTGAGGGAGAGAGCGGAAATGGCGTACCAAGGCAAGCACCGAAAGCCGTCCGCCGCATTGCGGACCATCGCTCGTGTCGTCGTTGCCGGCGCCGCGGTCGGTGTTCCGCTGGCGGTTGCCACCGTCCCCGCCCAGGCCGACCCGTCGGTGAACTGGGATGCGATCGCGCAGTGCGAGAGTGGCGGTAACTGGGGCATCAACACGGGCAACGGCTACTACGGGGGCCTGCAGTTCTCCCAGGGCACCTGGCAGGCGAACGGCGGCTCCGGCAACCCGGCGAACGCTTCGAGGTCGGAGCAGATCCGGGTCGCGGAGAAGACCCTCGCCTCGCAGGGCATCGGCGCGTGGCCGGTGTGTGGCGCGCGTGGCGGTCACTCCGGTGGCAGCCACAGCAGCTACAGCGGCTCCCAGCCGCAGCAGCGTTCGAGCAGCCCGCAGCGGTCGGAGGTGTCCGCGCCCGAGCGGACGTACGCCCCGGCCGCCCCGGTGCTGGCGAAGTCCAACCCGAAGGGCGACTACACGATCAAGGCCGGCGACTCGCTGTCCAAGATCGCCGGCGCCCTCAAGGTGAAGGGCGGCTGGCAGGCGCTGTACGAGAAGAACAAGCAGTTCATCGGCGACCCGGACCTGATCCTCGTGGGTCACAAGATCGCCACCAAGTGATCTGCTCCGTGACGTAAGAGCGCCACGACGTAGGGCTCCACCGCGTAAATCCCCCGGCGGTGGAGCCCTTCGTCATGGGAGGAGGCCGCGACGGAGGCTCGCCCCTGTGGTGCGACGGCGCCAGAGCAGGCCCGGCGAGCCGTGCCGAACGCGCAAGACCGCGCAGCGAGCACGGCCAGCGACGGTCACGGACAGTTGACCCACTCATCAGTGCCGTCGGTGAAGTTCTGGTGCTTCCAGATCGGCAGCCGGGCCTTCACGTCATCCACGAGATCCGCACACGCGGCGAACGCCTCCGCCCGATGTTCCGCCGCCACCGCGCACGCCAGCGCCACGTCCCCGATGGCAAGGCCCCCGACGCGGTGGCTCACCGCCAGCGCACGCAGGCCCGGATGCCGGCCGGCCACCTCGGTGGCGACCTCCTCTATCACGGCCTTCGCGCTCGGGTGGCCCTCGTAGTCCAGGTTCAGCACGCCTCGCCCGCCATCGTGGTTGCGGACCACGCCGGCGAACGTCACGACGGCCCCGGCGGCCGCCTCCTCGACCAGCGTCGCGTGCTCCTCCACCGACAGGGGCGACTCGCTGATCTCCGCCCGCAGCACCCGCGCGGGCTCCGAGGCCGCGGTGGCCGGTGAGTCGGCCGGCGAGTCGGCCGGCGCCATGTCCGGCGTCACGGTGGTGGCGGGCCGGGCGTGGTCGCCGCCGCGCACCTGGTCCACCGCATGGTCCAGCACATCCGCCAGCACGCCCAGGCCGTCGCGCACCCCGCCGGTGGAGCCCGGCAGGTTCACGATCAACGTCGAGCCCGCCACGCCGGCCCGCCCACGGGACAGCACCGCCGTGGGCACCGCCGGCAATCCGGCCGCCCGGACGGCGTCGGCGAGCCCGGGGACCTCGTAGTCCAGCACCGACGCGGTCATCTCCGGCGTGCGATCGGTCGGCGAGATGCCCGTGCCGCCCGTCGTGATCACCACGTCCACCTCGGCGGCGACCGCGGACCGCAGCGCGTCGCGCACCGGCTCGCCGTCCGGCACGACCGAGGCCGCCGGCACGTCGTAGCCCCGCTCCCGCAGCCACGCGGCGATCAGCGGGCCCGTCTTGTCGGCGTACACCCCGGCGGCCGCGCGGTTGGACGCGGTCACCACCCGTGCCGTGCGCGTCATCGGTCCTCCGGTCGGGTCCAGGTGCCGGTCTTGCCGCCGTCCTTGCGCTCGAGCCGGACGGCGTCCAGCACGGCCGCGGGATCCACGGCCTTGATCATGTCGTGCAGGGTGAGCCCGGCGACCGCGACCGCGGTGAGCGCCTCCATCTCCACGCCCGTGCGGTCGGTGGTGCGCGCGGTGACGGTGATGTCGACGTGCGCGCTGCCGAGGGAGAAGTCGACGGTGACGCCGGAGATGGCGATCGGGTGGCACAGCGGGATGAGGTCCGGCGTGCGCTTGGCGCCCATGATGCCCGCGATCCGGGCCGTGGCGAGCGCGTCGCCCTTCTTCAGCCCGTTCGACGCCAGCAGCGCGACGACCTCGGCGGTGGTCCGCACGGTCCCGGTGGCCACCGCGACCCGCGCGGACGCCTCCTTGCCGGTCACGTCCACCATGCGCGCCGCGCCGGCGGCGTCCACATGACTCAGCTCACCCACGAACCGATGCTACGGCGCGCCTCAGCCCGGGCGGCGGGCGGCGGCCCGGGAGACCGCCTCGGCCACCGCGGGCGCCACGGCCGAGTCGAACACGCTCGGCACGATGAACGACGCGTTGAGCCGGTCGCCGTCGACCACGTCGGCCATCGCGTCCGCGGCGGCCAGCAGCATCTCGTCGGTGATGCCGTTGGCCTGCGCGTCGAGCAGCCCGCGGAACACGCCGGGGAACGCCAGCACGTTGTTGATCTGGTTCGGGTAGTCGCTGCGCCCGGTGGCGACGACCTTGGCGTGCCGCTGCGCCTCCAGCGGGTCGATCTCCGGGTCCGGGTTGGCCAGCGCGAACACCACCGGGTCCGGCGCCATCGTGGCCACCGTGTCGGCGCCGAACAGGTTGGGCGCGGACACGCCGATGAACACGTCCGCGCCGACCATGGCGTCCTTGAGCGAGCCGGACAGCCGGTCGTTGTTGGTGTGCTCGGCGAGCCAGGCCAGGTTGGGGTCGAGGTCGCCGCGGCCGGGGTGGACGATGCCGTCGACGTCGACGGCGAGCACGTCGCCCGGCTTCTTCTGCAGCAGCAGCCGGATGATGGCCGAGCCGGCCGCGCCCGCGCCGCACACCACGATCTTGCAGTCGGACAGCTGCTTGCCGACCACCCGCAGCGCGTTGCGCAGCGCGCCGACCACCACGATGGCGGTGCCGTGCTGGTCGTCGTGGAACACGGGGATGTCGAGCATCTCGCGCAGCCGCGCCTCGATCTCGAAGCAGCGCGGCGCGGCGATGTCCTCCAGGTTGATGCCGCCGTAGACCGGCGCGATCAGCTGGACGGTCCGGATGATCTCCTCGGTGTCCTGGGTGTCCAGGCACACCGGCCACGCGTCGACGCCGGCGAACTTCTTGAACAGCGCGGCCTTGCCCTCCATCACCGGCAGCGCCGCGGCCGGCCCGAGGTTGCCCAGGCCCAGCACCGCCGAGCCGTCGGTGACCACCGCGACCGTGTTGCGCTTGATGGTGAGCCGGCGCGCGTCGTCCGGGTTCTCCGCGATGGCCTGGCAGATCCGGGCCACGCCCGGGGTGTAGGCGCGGGAGAGGTCGTCGCGGTTGCGGAGCTGGACCTTGGGGCTGACCTCGATCTTGCCGCCGAGGTGGATGAGGAACGTCCGGTCCGACACCTTGCGCACGGCGACGCCGTCGAGCCCTTCGAGCGCCTGGGTGATGTCGCGGACGTGCTCGTCGGAGTAGGTGTTGGCGGTGATGTCCACGACGATCCGGTCGCCGTGCGACTCGACCACGTCGAACGCGGTGATGACCGCGCCGGCCCGGCCCACGGCCGCGGCGAGGTCGCCGGCCGCGCTGGCCGACGGCGGCGCCTCGACCCGGACGGTGATGGAGTAGCCAGGACCAGGAACCGGCATGTGGATCGCTCCCGAGTGGACGGACCTACTTGTTGATCTCGGTGACCGGGTGCTCGTAGCCGAGCTTCTCGGGCGGCAGCGGGAAGGCCAGGTCGCCGTACGGGGACAGCGCACCCTGCCGGTCGGCCGCGACCTCACTGACCGGGTGCTCGATGTCGTCCGGCCAGTTCGGGTCGATGTGGTGCGACTTGTCCTTCGCCACGGAGCCCTCCTGGGATCTCGACCAGCTCAACGGAGCTAGAGGCTACCGGACCTCTGTGACAGCGCGGCGGCGCGTATACCGTGGTCACGTGCCCGCCGTCCCGCTCACCGATTGGCTACGCGGCCAGGACGACCACGTGCTGGCCGACCTGCTGCGCGCACGCCCCGACCTCGCCACCCCGCCGCCCGCCGACATGGCCGTTCTCGCCGCGCGCGCGGGCAGCCGCGCGTCGGTCACCAGGGCCGCCGAGGGGCTGGACACGTTCACCCTCGCCGTGCTCGACGCGCTGGTCGTGGCCGGCGCGGACCGCTCCCCCGTGCCCGTCGACGCGGTCGCCGCGCTGGTCGGGCCGGGCGCGAACCCGGGCAGGGTGCGAGCCGCGGTCGAGCAGCTGGTCCGGCTCGCACTCGCCTGGGGCGCCGAGGAGATCTCCGTCGCACCGGCCGCGCGGGAGGCCGGTGGGCTCTACCCGGCGGGGCTCGGCCAGCCCTCCGACGCGCTCGACGGTGTCGACCTCCCGGCGCTGCTCGACGAGCTCACCGAGGCCGACCGCCGGCTGCTCACCACGCTCGCGCACGGCTCGCCGGTGGGCCGGACCAAGGACGCCGCCGTCGTCGTGCCGCTCGAGCGGGCGCGGACGCCGGTGCAGCGGATGCTCGCGATGGGCCTGCTGCTGCGCCGGGACGCCGAGACCGTCGAGCTGCCCCGCCAGGTCGGCCTCGCGCTGCGCGGTGACAGTCCACTCGGGACGGTCCGGCTGGACGAGCCGGAGCTGCGCACGACCAGACGCACGGTGTCCACTGTAGACGCGACGGGTGCCGGTGAGGTGCTGGAGCTGTTGCGCCGCACGGAGTCCCTCGTCAACCTGTGGAGCAAGGAGCCGGCCAGCGTGCTCAAGGCGGGCGGGCTCGGCGTGCGGGACGTGCGCCGGCTCACCCGCGAGCTGGACACCGACGAGCGCGGTGCCGGGTTCGTCGCCGAGCTCGCGTACGGCGCGGGGATGGTCGCCGACACCGGGGCGCCCACCAGCGCCGAGTGGCAGCCGACGACGCTCGCCGACCCGTGGCTCGCGGCCACCCCGGCCAACCAGTGGGCCACGCTCGCCACCGCCTGGCTCGACCTCCCCCGGCTGCCCGGGCTCGCCGGCATGCGCGACGCGAAGGACCGCGTGCTGGCCCCGATGTCCGACGACCTGCGCCGCCCACCCGCGCCGGCCGAGCGCCGCCGGGTGCTGGCCGCGCTGGCCGAGCTGCCCGCCGGCACGGGCGTGGCCGCGCCGGACGAGCTGGCCGACGTGCTGGCCTGGCGCGCGCCGCGGCGAGGTGGCCGGCTGCGGGACGAGATCGTGCGCTGGACGCTCACCGAGGCCACCGCGCTCGGGGTGGTGGCGCTGGGCGCCATCACGTCGGCGGGCCGGGCGCTGCTGACCGACAGCCCGGCGGCCGCGGCCAAGCGGATGGCCGAGTCGATGCCCGAGCCGCTCGACCACGTGCTGGTGCAGGCGGACCTGACGGTGGTCGCGCCGGGGCCGCTGGAGCCGCAGCTCGCGATCGACATCGGCCAGGTCGCCGACATCGAGTCGGCCGGCAGCGCGACGGTGTACCGGGTCACCGAGGTGTCGGTGCGCCGGGCGCTGGACATCGGCCGGACCGCCGAGGAGCTGCACGAGCTCTTCCGCACCCGATCGCGGACGCCGGTGCCGCAGTCGCTGTCGTACCTCATCGACGACGTGGCCCGGCGGCACGGGCGGTTGCGCGGCGGTGCGGCGGCGTCGTTCCTGCGGTGCGACGACCCGGTGCTGGTCGCCGAGGTCGTCGCGCACCCGGCCGCGGCGTCGCTCGAGCTGCGCCGCATCGCGCCCACTGTGCTGGTGAGCCCGCTCCCCCTGGCCGACGTGCTCGACGAGCTGCGCGCGGCCGGCTTCGCCCCGGCGGCCGAGGGCACCGACGGCCAGGTGCTCGACCTGCGTCCCACCGGCCGCCGGCTGCCCGCCACCGCCCGCACCCGGCGCGGCGGCCCGCCGACGCCCCCGAGCGACGAGCGGCTGAGCGACATCGTGCACCAACTGCGCGCCGGCGACGCGGCGGCCGCGACCCGCCGGGGCAGGACCGTGTCGCTCACCGGCGGCAGCGGCGCGGCCGACACGGCGGCGACGCTCGCCCTGCTGCGCGAGGCGATCGAGCAGCGCGGGCACGTGCTGATCGACTTCGTGGACTCGCGCGGGGTGGCGAGCCAGCGGCTGGTCACGCCGTACCGGGTGGGCGGTGGCGTACTGGAGGGCCGCGACACGACGGGGAACGAGCTGCGGCAGTACCCGCTGCACCGGATCACGTCGGCGTCGCTGATCGGGTCGTGACCCCGGCGGACTCCAACGGGTCCCGACCGGTTCTCGAGGTGGACCATGCACCGTCCTCGCATGGGCGGTACCAGTGACGACGCGGACCGGCGCACGGCGGCGGACCGGCTGCGGCTGATGCGCGCGGACTTCCTGGACCGCGCGGACGTCATCGACGGTGGCGTGCGCGCCCTGCTGGGCCGGATAGACCTGACCCGAACCGACGCGGACCACGACCGGATGATCGACGC
>NZ_DASWSJ010000259.1:0-13743 GCF_036402745.1 Actinophytocola sp.
CGTGGGGCTCGTCGACTTCCGCTACCTGTCCGACGCGCTCACCGAGCAGGAGGCGCTCGACATCCTGCGTGCCGCCGAGCCCGGCCGCGCCGAGCGCACCGCGCACCTCCAGGCCGCCGGCTACCGCGCGTACAGCACGAGCGCCGGCTGGCTCGGCTACTCCGACGAGAAGCTGGTGCGCCTGGCCAAACAAGCCGTCGCGGACGGCTTCGACATGATCAAGCTGAAGGTCGGCGGCTCGCTGGACGACGACATCCGCCGCATGCGGCTGGCGCGCGAGGCCGTAGGCGCGGACATCCGGATCGCGGTGGACGCCAACCAGCGGTGGGACGTCGGGCCGGCGATCGAGTGGATGCGCGCGCTCGCGCCGTACGACCCGTACTGGATCGAGGAGCCGACCTCGCCCGACGACGTGCTCGGCCACCGGGCGATCGCGCAGGCCATCGCGCCGATCCGGGTGGCCACGGGCGAGCATGTGCAGAACCGGGTGGTGTTCAAACAGCTGCTGCAGGCCGGCGCGCTGTCGGTGCTGCAGCTGGACGCGGCGCGGGTCGGCGGCGTGAACGAGAACGTGGCGATCCTGTTGCTGGCGGCCAAGTTCGGCGTGCCGGTGTGCCCGCATGCCGGCGGGGTGGGTTTGTGCGAACTTGTGCGGCACCTGTCGATGTTCGACTTCGTCGCGGTGTCCGGAACTGATGCCGACCGTGCGATCGAGTGGGTCGACCACCTGCACGAGCACTTCACCGACCCGGCCGTCGTGCGCGGCGGGCGCTACCTCGCGCCCACCGAGCCGGGTTTCTCCGCGCGCATCCGTGATGAGAGCCTGGCCCGGTACGTGTTCCCCGACGGTCCAGAGTGGAGTTCCGAATGACCGACTTCGAGGGTCTGCGCGCGGTGGTCACCGGCGGCGCGTCCGGCATCGGCCTGGCGACCGCTTCGTTGCTGGCCTCTCGCGGCGCGACGGTGGCCGTGCTCGACCTGAAGCCGGACGTCGACGCGCCCTTGCTGGGCTTCCGCTGCGACGTGTCCGACGACGGCGAGGTGACCGCCGCCGTGTCGGCCGCCGTGGCCGCGCTCGGCGGGCTCGACGTGCTGGTGAACAACGCGGGCATCGGCGCCCAGGGCGACGTGACGGCCAACTCCGACGACGAGTGGCACCGCGTGCTGGACGTGAACGTGCTGGGCATGGCCCGGGTGCTCCGCGCCGCGCTGCCGCTGCTGCGGGACTCGCCGGCCGCGGCGGTGGTGAACACGTGCTCGATCGCGGCGTGGCAGGGCCTGCCGAACCGGGTGCTGTACTCGGCGAGCAAGGGCGCCGTGCTGGCGATGACGCTGGCGATGGCCACCGACCACCTCGACGACGGCATCCGCATCAACTGCGTGTGCCCCGGCACCGCCGACACCCCGTGGGTCGGCCGGCTGCTGGACTCGGCGGCCGACCCGGCCGCCGAGCGCGCCGCGCTGGCCGCCCGCCAGCCGATGGGCCGACTGGTCACGGCGGACGAGGTGGCGCACGCCATCGCCTACCTGGCGAGCCCGCTGTCCTCGTCGACGACGGGCACCGCCCTGGCCGTGGACGGCGGCATGTACGGCCTGCGCCCGCGCCCGAGGACCTGACGTGTCACTCCTCGTCGGCGCTGCCGAGGGCGTTCGTGAGCCACTGCTCCACCCCGGCCACGTGCACGGTGGCCCACGACCGGGCCAGTTCGGGCTCGTGCGCGGCTATCGCCTCGTAGATGGCCCGGTGCTGCTCGCGGGTCTTGGCCACCGCGCCCTCCTGGGTGAGCCCGCGCCAGATCCGCGCCCGCGTGGTCGGCCCCGACAGGCTGTCGATCAGCGAGCACAGCACCGGGTTGCCCGACCCGAGCGCGATCCGGCGGTGGAACTCCAGGTCGTTGGCCACCAGTGCCTCGACGGTCGGCGACTCGTCGAGTCCTTCGAGGAGGGTGGCTAGCTCGGCGATGTCCGCCTCGGTCATGCGCAGCGCCGCCATCGCGGTGGCCGCCGGCTCCAGGATCCGCCGCACGGCGAGGAAGTCGAGCACCGTGTCGTCGCGGTGGAAGTCGACGACGAAGGTCATCGCGTCGAGCAGCAGCTTGGGTTCGAGGCTGGTGACGTACGTGCCGTCGCCCTGCCGCACGTCGAGCACCCTGATCAGGCACAACGCCTTCACCGCCTCGCGCAGCGAGCTGCGCGACAGGCCGAGCCGCGAGGCCAGGTCGGCCTCCTTCGGCAAGCGGTCGCCCGGCGCCAGCTCGCCGGAGATGATCATGCCTTTGATCTTGTCGATCGCTTCGTCGGTGACCGGCATGGCACGACCCTTCAGCCCAGACCTCGGATGTTTCCCTCGCCAGAGTGCCACGAATGGAGGCCCGATGCGGGTAGCCCTGCACACTCGGCTCAAACCGGGCAAGGAGAGCGAGTACGAACGCGTCCACGCGGTGATTCCAGCCGAGCTGGACATCGCCCTGCGCGCGGCCGGTGTTTCGTCCTGGCGAATCTGGCGCGACGACCAGGACCTGTTCCACGTCGTCGAGGTCGAGGACTACGCCGCGATGCGGCACGCCCTGCGCGACCATCCGGCCAACACGTCCTGGCAGGCCAGGATGGCCGGGCTGCTGGCGGTCGAGGACGACTACTCCGGCGCCGACACGGGCCTGCAGCTGGTCTGGGAGCTGCCATGAACGTCACCGTCACTCCGCTCGGCCTCGGCTGCGCCCAGCTCGGCAACCTGTACCGGGCGATGTCCGACGAGAACGCCGCCGCCGTCGTCGACACCGCCTGGGCGCACGGCATCCGCTACTTCGACACCGCCCCGCACTACGGCCTCGGCCTGTCCGAGCGCCGGCTCGGCGCCGCGCTCGCGGGCCGGCCGCGGGACGAGTACGTGATCTCCACCAAGGTCGGCCGGCTGCTCGTGGACAACCCCGGCGGCGCGGGGGAGCGGGACACCGAGGGCTTCGACGTGCCGCGCACGCTGGTCCGCCGCCGCGACTACAGCCGCGACGGCGTGCTGCGCTCGCTCGAGTCGAGCCTGGACCGGCTGGGTACCGACCGGGTCGACATCGCGTTCGTGCACGACCCGGAGAACCACGTCGACGAGGTGCTCGCGGGGGCGCTGCCCGCGCTGGTCGAGCTGCGCGAGCAGGGCGTGCTCGGCGGGATCGGCCTGGGCATGAACCTCGACGCGGTGCTCGCCGAGTTCGTCCGCCGGGCCGACGTGGACGTGGTGATGATCGCCGGCCGGTACACGCTGCTGGAGCAGCCAGCGCTGGACGAGCTGCTGCCGCTGTGCGAGAAGCGGGGGGTCGCGGTGATGGCGGCCGGGGTGTTCAACTCGGGCATCCTCGCGTCGGCGACGCCCGGCCGGACGTACAACTACGCGGAGGCGCCGGCGCCGCTCGTGGCCCGCGCGGCGCGGATCGCGGAGGTGTGCGCGCGGCACGGGGTCGAGCTGCCGCAGGCGGCGATCGCGCTGCCGGCCGTGCACCCGGCGGTGGCGTCGGTGGTGCTGGGGGCGAGCACGCCGGCGCAGGTCGTGGCCAACGCGACGCGGGCCGCGGCGCCGGTGCCGGCGGCGTTGTGGTCCTCGTTGATCGCGGCGGGTCTGCTGCGCGCGGACACGCCTTTTCCCGGGGCGTCCGCATGATCGACGCGCATCACCACCTGTGGGACCCGGCGCGGCGGGAGTACCCGTGGATGGTCGGCTCCGCGCTGGATCCCGTTCGCCGCCCGTACACGCTGGAGGACCTGCGCCGGGTCGCGCCCGGGGTGTCGGGCACGGTGCTGGTGCAGACCGTGTCGTCGGTGTCCGAGACGGCGGAGTTCCTCGCGACGGCGGCGGCGAGCGACGGGCTGGTCGTCGGTGTCGTGGGCTGGGTGAACCTGGTGGCGCCCGACGTGGCCGAGCGGCTCGCGGAGCTGCGCGCGCTGCCGGGCGGGTCGCTGCTGGTGGGGATCCGGCACCAGGCGGAGAACGAGCCGGAGCCGGGCTGGCTGGTCCGCCCGGACGTGTTCCGTGGCCTGAAGGCGCTGGCGTCGGCGGGCTTGGCGTTCGACCTGCTGGTGAACCCGGCCCAGTACGCGTCGGCCGTCGAGCTGGCCGACCGGCTGCCGTCCGCGCGCCTGGTCCTGGACCACGCGGGCAAGCCGCCGATCGCGGCGGGCGGCTTCGCTGCGTGGGCCCCCGCGATCACCGAGCTGGCGCGGCGGCCGAACGTGTTCTGCAAGCTGTCCGGCCTGGTGACGGAGGCCGACTGGGTGTCGTGGAAGCCGTCGGACCTGGCGCCGTACGTGTCGCACGTGCTGTCGTCCTTCGGGCCGTCCCGGGTGATCTTCGGCTCGGACTGGCCGGTCTGCGAACTGGCCGCCACCTACGACGAGGTCGTCGACGTCGCCCGTTCGCTGACCGCGGGGCAGTCGAGGGACGAGCGGGCCGAGCTTTTCGGCGGCGCGGCCCGGCGGGCGTACGCCCTGCCGGGGTGATGCGTGTGCGCGGAATGTGCGCCCCTGACCGGATGGCGGTACGCCGGCGTGCGACCAGTGGTTAGTGTCTGCTCGACTTGTCGGGTCGGGGAGCACGCACTGGGGGTTGGCCGTGGGGTCCCGGATGTCCGTCGTCATGGCGATTCTGGTCGTAGTGGTAGCGATGCTCATCGGGCCGGGTCCGGTTGCCGGTGCGACGGAGCCGGCGGTCGCGGCTGACGAAGGGGGCACGTTCGCACCGATGTCGCCGGTGCGGGTGCTCGACACCCGGTGGGGCACGGGCGGGGTCACCGGCCCGGTCGGCGCCGGCCGGACGATCGCGCTGAACCTGTCGGCACGGATCCCGGCCGACGCGACGGCGGTCGTGCTCAACGTGACCGGCGTGAGCCCCACGGCGTCGACCTACGTGACGGTCTTCCCGCACGGGACGACCCGGCCGAACGCGTCGAACCTGAACCTGGTCCCCGGGGACGTCCGGCCGAACCTGGTGACCGTCGCGGTGGGCACCGGACGCAGCGTGGACCTGTACAACAACACGGGAAGCACCCACCTGCTCGCCGACCTGGCCGGCTACTACGGGCCCGGCGCCGGGGACAGGTACACAGCGCTTCCGCCGACCCGGATGCTGGACACCCGGACCCCCGGCCGGGCCCCGCTCGGTCCCGGCGGCACCGTGGTGCTCGAGCTGGCGGACCGGGTGCCGGCGTCGGCGACCGCGGTGACGTTGAACCTCACCGGCACGAACCCGACCACGTCGACGTTCGTGACGGCCTGGCCGACGGGAACCACCCGGCCGGCAGCGTCGAACCTGAACCTGACCGCCGGCCGCACCCGGCCGAACATGGTCACGGTCGCGCTCGGCTCGAACCGGCGGGTGAGCCTGTACAACAACAGCGGCGAGATCCACCTGATGGCCGACCTGACCGGCTTCTACACGCCGGACTACGGCGCCACGTTCGTGCCGCTGGCTCCGCGGCGAGTGCTGGACACCAGGAACGGCATCGAGTGGATGGGCGCCATCGATCCCCGCACGACGATCTCCTTCGAGACCGGCGCGCCGCAGACGGCGACCGCCGTGCTGCTGAACGTGACCGGTGTGCAGCCCACGGCCGCCACCTACGTGGGGGTCTGGACCCAGGGCGGCCGGTCGGCCGCGATCCCGTCGACGCTGAACCTCGCGGCCGGCGAGACCGCGGCCAACCTGTCCGCGGTGGCACTGGGCGCGGTCAACCCGGTCAGCGCGTACAACAACGCGGGCAGCGTGCACCTGGTCGGCGACCTCTCCGGCGTGTTCGTCGCGCCGGCGGCGACGTGCACGGTGGACTGCGCGTACACCTGGGGCGACAACGCCAACTGGCAGCTGGGCACCGGTCTGCCCAGGTACGACAACTGGGCGACGCCGGCGCGGGTCGTCGGGTTGTCCGGGGTCACCGCGCTCGCCGGCGGCAGAGAGGCGCGCTACGCGCTGCGCGCCGACGGCACGGTGTGGGCCTGGGGCGACAACTTCTTCGGTGAGCTCGGCAACGGCTGGCGTGGCGGGCGTTCCGCGGTTCCGATGCGCGTGACCGGGCTGTCCGGGGTCACGGCGATCGCGACCGGGTGGGACAGCGCGTTCGCCCTGCGCGCCGACGGCACGGTGTGGGCCTGGGGTGCCAACCTGCTAGGCGAGTTCGGCAACGGCACCTACGAGCCGTCCGTCGTGCCGGTCAGGGTGCCCGGCCTGACCGGCGTCACCGCGATCACCGCTGGTCCGTTCACGGTGAACGCGGTGCGCGCGGATGGCACCCTGTGGGAGTGGGGCGAGGACGCCGCCGGCGGCTCGCTCGTTCCCGTGCGGGTGCCTGGGCTGACCGGGATCACCGCCGCCGCCCGCGACGGTGTGCTCAGCTACGCGCTGCGCGACGACGGCACCGTGTGGACGACCTGGACGGCGCCCGCACAGGTGCCGGGCCTGACCGGCGTCACCGCCATCGCGGCCGGCGACATCACCGGATACGCACTACACGCCGACGGCACCGTGTCGGCCTGGGGCGACAACCGCTACGGCCAGTTCGGCAACGGCGTCACGTGCAACCCGAGCACCCACGCGGGCTGCAGTTCCTCGACGCCGGTGCGGGTGTCGGGCCTGACCGGGGTCTCGGCGCTCGCGGCCGGCGCGAGCGCCGCATACGCGTTGCGCGCCGACGGCACCGCGTGGGCCTGGGGCCGCGACGACGACTGCGGCCTCGGCGGCGGCGTCCCGTGCGACGGGGTGGGGGGACCCTGCCTGACCACGGTCCCGGTGCAGGTGCCCGGCCTCACCGGGGTCAGCGCCATCAGCACCGGCGGGGCGGTCACCGCGAGCGGTAGCCCCTGACGCTCCCGACGCCGGCCTTACGTCGCCGCACCGGCTAGGCACCCCAGCCGGCGGCGGCGCCGCCCACCCGCTCCGCGCAGATCTTCTCGAAGTAGCCCGAGCGCTTGTACGCCGCGATCGGGTCCGGGTCGATCCCCATGTCCTCCCGCGCGGACGCCAGCAGCGGCCGCACGTCGGTCGCGAACGCGTCGGTCAGCACGGCGTTCGCGGCCAGCACGTCGCCCGACGCCTGGAAGCCGCGCAGGGCGGCGGCATCGACGAGCAGGGCCTTGGCCGTCGCCTCCTGGACGTTCATCACCGAGCGAATGAGTGCGGGGATCTTCGGTTCGATGTTGTGACACTGGTCGAGCATGAAGGCGATCCCCGCGGCCGGCTCGAGCCCGCCGCCCAGCACGATCTCCACCATGATCCGGAACAGCTGGTACGGGTCCGCGGCGCCGACCATCAGGTCGTCGTCGGCGTAGAAGCGGGAGTTGAAGTGGAAACCGCCCAGCCGCGACCGGCCCAGCAGGAACGCCACGATGAACTCGATGTTCGTTCCTGGTGCGTGATGTCCGGTGTCCACCAGCACCCGCGCGGAAGGTCCCAGATCGACACAATGGGCATACGACGTGCCCCAGTCCGGCACGTCCATCGTGTAGAACGCGGGCTCGAAGAGCTTGTACTCCAACAACATCCGCTGCGCCGGGCCCAACCGCGCGTACACCGCCCGCAACGCCTCCGACAGCCGCGACTGCCGGTCGGCGATGGAGTCCTGGCCCGGATAGTTGGTCCCGTCGGCGAACCACAGCGACAGGTCGGCAGACCCGGTGACGTCCATGATGTCGACGCACTCCAGGAGGTGGTCCAGCGCCTTGCGGCGCACCGCCTGGTCGGGGTGGCACACGCTCCCGAGCCGGTAGTCGTCCTCCTGGAACACGTTCGGGTTGATCGCCCCGATGCCGACGCCCCGGTCGCGGGCGTGCCGGGCGAGGTCGCCGTAGTCGGCCACCGCGTCCCACGGGATGTGCAGCGCCACGGTCGGCGCGACGCCGGTGAACCGGTGCACCGTCGCCGCGTCGTCGACCTTCTCGTACGCGTTGCGCGGCACGCCCTCCTGCGCGAACACCTTGAACCGGGTGCCCGAGTTGCCGTACGCCCACGACGGCGTCTCGATGTGCTGCGCCCGCAACGCCGCCCGCACGGCTGAGTGATCGTTCATGGAGTAGTCCGATCAGAAGTTGAAGTCGTCGATGTTGTCGGCCTTGAACACGGTGGGCGGACCGAGGATCACCTCGCCGTCCTTGCCGATCGTGTACTCGCCGAGCTTGCCGGCCGTGAACTTCTCGCCCTCGGCGCCGCTGATCTGGCCCGACGCGAGCGCCGCGGCCGCGTACGCGGCGAGGTAGCCCAGCTCGCCCGGGTCCCACAGCGCGAACTCGCTGACCGTGCCGTCCTTGACGAACTGGCGCAGCTGGTTCGGCGTGCCGAGCCCGGTGAGCTTCACCTTCCCCTTGTGCGGCGACGACGACAGGTACCGCGCGGCGGCCGCGATCCCGACCGTCGTCGGCGACACGATGCCCTTGAGGTCCGGAGTGGACTGCAGCAGCGCCTGCGCCTCCTGGAACGACTTCTGGTCGTCGTCGTCCCCGTAGGCCACGGTCACCAGCTGGATCTTGGCGTACTCCGGCTTCTTCAGCTCGTCCTTCATGAAGCCGATCCACGTGTTCTGGTTCGTCGCGTTCGGCGTCGCGGACAGGATCGCGATCTTGCCCTCGCCGCCGATCTGGTCGGCGATCAGCTTGATCTGCGACCGGCCGATCTCCTCGGAGCTGGCCTGGTTGACGAACACGTCGCGGGCGTCCTTGGCCGCGTCGGAGTCCAGCGTGACCACCGCGATGTCGTTGCTCATCGCGTCCTTCAGCGCCGGCGCCACCGCGTTCGGGTCGTTCGCGGCGATGACGATCGCGTCCTGCCGCTGCTGGATCAGCGTGTTGATGTAGGACACCTGCGAGGAGGCCGACGCGTCCGACGGGCCGACCGCCTTTCCCGTGCCCTTGAGCTCGGTCACCGCGTCGGTGCCGCCCTTGTCCATCACGGTCATGTACGGGTTGTCGATCTCCTTGGGCAGGAAGGCGATCTTGAGTCCCTCCTTGAGCTTGGCGCCGGGGTCGGCGCTGCGCTCGGTCCCGGTACCGCCGTTGCCAGCGGCGGCGTCAGACCCCTTGGTGGTCCCGCCGCAGCCGGCGATCAGGGTCAGCACCAGGCCGACCCCCACTGTCCACCTGAGACGATTCGAGTGGAGCATCCTTGGTCCTCCTCGGCTTGAACACCACTGGGACGAGTACGGAGAGGATGAGCAGGAGCCCGGTGATCACGTTCTGGATCTCGTTGCTCACGTCCTCGAGGAACAGCACGTTGCGCAGCCCGGCCATGGCCAGCAGCGCCGTGGCCACGCCGAGCACGGTGCCGCGGCCGCCGAAGATCGACACGCCGCCCAGCAGCACGGCGGCCACCGCGACCAGCTCCATGCCGTTCGCGTTGTCCGCGCGGGCGCTGTTGTAGCGCAGCGTGTAGATCAGCGACGCGAGCGCGGCCAGCGCGCCGGAGACCAGGTACAGCGCCATCTTCACCCGGTCCACCCGGATGCCGGAGAACCGCGCGGTCTCCGCCCCGAGCCCGATCGCGTACAGCGCCCGGCCGGCCGGCGTGACGTGCACGAGCAGCGCCACGGCGACGCCGACGACGATCACCACGACGGTGGCGTAGGGCAGGAACGTGCCCGGGATCGCGTCCGTCGCGAGTGGACGGTAGTTCTCCGGGAAGCCGGTGACCGCGCGGTCGCCGAGCAGCACGTACGCGAGCCCGCGGTAGAGGCCGAGCGTGCCGATGGTGACCGCGAGCGAGGGCAGCCCGAACCGGACGACGAGCACCGCGTTGACCGAGCCGAGCACGACGCCGGCGAGGACCACGATCGGCACGACGGTCTCGAACGACAGGCCGGCATCCCACAGCGCGCCGGTCAGCGCGGAGCAGAAGCCCAGCACCGAGGCCACCGACAGGTCGATCTCGCCGGTGAGCACGATCGGCAGCAGCGCGAACGCCAGCAGCGCGACCTCGCTGTAGTCGAGCAGGAGGAAGCTGATGTTGCCCTGCTCGGCGAACCCGCCGGTGCGGGTGGCGCCGTAGGCGAACACGGCGACGCACAGTCCCAGTAGGACGGTCTCCCAGCGCCTATCCCGCACGGCGCACCGCCCGTTCCGCCCGCAGCCGCGCGGCGAGCCGGACCATCACCGCGCGGTCCAGCGAGATCGCCACCAGCAGTGCCGCGCCGTCCACCGCGCGCTGCCAGAACGCGGGCACACCGAGGATCGGCAGCGCGCTCGTCACCGTGGTGAGCAGCAGCGCGCCGAGCGCCGCGCCGACGACCGTGCCGCTGCCGCCGAAGATCGCGACCCCGCCGACCACGACCGCGGCGACGACGGCGAGCTCGCGGCCGGTGCCGACCGAGGCGTTGATCGTGCCGAAGTACGCGGCGTGCAGCACGCCGCCGAGGCCGACGAGCGCGCCGGAGACCACGAACGCGGCGAACACCCGCCGGCCGGTGGGGATGCCGGCGAGCCGCGCGGCGTCCGGGTTGGACCCGATCGCGTACAGCTCGCGGCCGGCGCGGTAGTTGTGCAGCGCGTACGCGGTGACGCCGAGGACCGCGAGTGCGATCAGCGTCAGGTTCGGGATGCCGAGGACCGCGCCGCTGCCGAAGGACAGGAACTCCGGCGACATCTGGTAGGCGTTGACCTGCTGCACGCCGGTGGCCGACGCCCACGCGTAGTCGATGCCGCGGAACACGTACAGCGTGCCGAGCGTGACGACGAGCGCCGGCACCTTGGCGACGGCGACCAGCGCGCCGTTGACGGCCCCGCACACCGCGCCCATCGCGATGCCGGCCAGCACCACCAGGATCACCGGCGTGTTCTGGTCGTGCAGGAACAGCTGTCCACTGAGGAACGCGGTCAGGCCCATCACCGAGCCGACGGACAGGTCGATGTTGCGGGTGATCACGAGCAGCGTCTGGCCCACCGCGAGCAGCGCGATGATCGACGCGTTGAGGAACAGGTCGTGCAGCCCCTGGCCGGACAGGAAGCTGGGCCGGGCGACCGTGGCCGCGGCGACCACCGCGACGAGCGCGACGACGATGCCGAGCTCGCGCCCGGTCCTGTTCGTGGCCTTGCGCGCGGCCCCGTCCTTGTTCGTCGCCTTCGCGGCCTTCGTCGGCGTCTCGGTCACCCGGCACCCCCGGTGGCGGCGTGCATGACGGCCTCCTCGGTCGCGGCGGAACCGGCGAGCTCGGCGGCGATCCGGCCCTCGTGCATCACGAGCACCCGGTCGGCCATGCCGAGCACCTCGGACAGCTCCGAGGAGATCATCAGCACCGCGATGCCCTGCGCCGCGAGGTCCGCGAGCAGCGCGTGCACCTCGACCTTGGCGCCGACGTCGATGCCCCGCGTCGGCTCGTCGACGATCAGCACGGTCGGCTCGGTGGCGAGCCACTTGCCGAGGACCACCTTCTGCTGGTTGCCGCCCGACAGCGTCGCGACCGGATCGGTGAGCCGCCGGAACCGCACGCCGAGCCGGGTGGCCCACTCGCCGGCGACCGCGCGTTCCCGGCCCCGGCTCATCACGCCCCACCGCGACGCCGCGCGCAGCCGGGGGAGCGTGGCGTTGCGCTCGATGGAGAGGTCGAGGATGAGCCCCTGCTCCCGCCGGTCCTCGGGCACCATGGCGACCCCGGCGGCGATGGCCGCCCGCGGGTCGCCCGCGCGCAGCGCGCGCCCGCCGACGAGCACCGTGCCACGGTCCCGCCCGTCGACCCCGAAGATCGCCCTGGCCACCTCGGATCGCCCGGACCCGACAAGCCCGGCGAGCCCGACGATCTCCCCGCGCCGCACGTCGAAGGACACGTCGTGGAAGACCCCGGTCCTGGTCAGCCCCTCGACGGTGAGTGCCGGGTCGGCGGCACCTTCCGCGGCGGCACGGTCGGGGAAGAGCTGCTCGACCGCGCGGCCGACCATGCTGCGCACCAGGCCGTCCCGGTCGAGGTCGGCCATCGGCGAGGTCGTGACCAGGGCGCCGTCGCGCAGGACGGTCACCCGCTGGCACAACGCCTCCAGCTCCTCGAGCCGGTGGGAGATGAACAGCAGCGCGGCGCCACCCTCGGCAAGCCGCCGGGCCACCCGGAACAGCCGCTCGGCCTCCACAGTGGACAGTGCGGCGGTCGGCTCGTCCATCACGATGATCCGCGCCTGCGCGGCGAGCGCCTTCGCGATCTCGATGATCTGCTGGTCGGCGATGGACAGCCCGCGGGTGACCCGGTCCGGGTCGATGGGCACGCCGAGCGAGTCGAACAGCTCCGCGGTCCGCCGGCGCATCGCCGCGCGGTCGATGCGGCGGCCGGCGCGCAGCGGCTGGCGGCCCATGAAGACGTTCTCGGCCACGGTGAGGTCGGGGAACTGGCTCGGCTCCTGGTGGATCACCGCGATGCCGTGCTGCTGGGCCTCGCGCGGGCCGGTGAACCGCCGCGGCTCGCCGTCGAGCAGCAGCTCACCCGCGTCGGGCTGGTGCTCGCCGCCGATGATGCGGACCACTGTGGACTTGCCGGCGCCGTTCTCGCCGGCGAGCCCGTGCACCTCGCCGGGGAGGAGCTCCAGGGAGACCCCGCGCAGCGCCCGCACGGCGTCGAAGGACTTGTGCACGTCGCGGAGCTCGAGCAGAGCCGGCACTGGCGTCACCCGCCTCCGTCCGTGTGAAACGTTTCACAGGCGCTGGCTGGGAAGCTAGCCGAGCGTCGCGCGGACCGTCAAGGGAGGTCCGTTGAGACGTTTCGGATCCGTTGTCCCGCTTAGACTCGGTTCGGTGAGCTTTCCCCTCGGCGCCTCGGCGACGCTCGACGAGCTGTCGTCGAACCCGCACCCGCTGCTGGCCCGGCTGCGGGCGGCCGAGCCGGTGTCGTGGGTGCCGGTCCTGAACGGCTGGCTGGTCACCCGGCACGACCTGGCGCTGCGGGTGATGCGTGACGCGGCGGCGTTCACCGTCGACGACCCGCGGTTCTCGACCGCGCGCGTGGTCGGCCCGTCGATGCTGTCGCTGGACGGTGCCGAGCACGCGCGGCACCGGGACCCGTTCGTGCCGCCGTTTCGCCCGGCGCCGGTCCGGGACCGGTTCGCGGGCTTCGTGGCGACCGTGGTGGCCGAGCTGATCGACTCGTTCGCGGATGGCGCCACGGAGCTGCGGTCGTCGTTCGCGGGTCCGCTGGCGGTGGCGGTGGTGGCCGACGCGCTGGGCCTGACCGGCGCGGACGCGGCCACCGTGCGGTCCTGGTACGCGGCGATCGTGGAGTCGGTGTCGGCGGTGACCGCCGGCGGCTCGCCGACCGCGGCGGGCGCGACGGCGTACGCGGCGCTGGGCGAGAGCGTGACCCGGACCCTGGAGGCGGGTGACGAGCACTCTGTTCTGGTGGCCGCCGCCGCGGGCCTGACCGAGCCCGAGGTGGTGTCGAACGCGGCGGTCCTGATGTTCGGCGGCATGGACACGACCGAGGCGATGATCACCAACCTCGTGCGCCACCTGCTGCTCACCCCGACCCCGCCGGCCCAGCTGCCGAACGCGATCGAGGAGTCCGTCCGCCTGGAACCGGCCGCGGCCGTGATCGACCGCTACGCCACCGGCGACGTCGTCCTCGCCGACGCCCCGGTCCGCGCCGGCGACCTGGTGGTCGTGTCGATCGCCGGCGCGAACCGGGACCCGGCGCTGTTCGCCGGCCCCGACGTGTTCGACCCGGGCCGCGCGAACGCCCGGCTGAACCTGGCGTTCGCCCAGGGCCCGCACTTCTGCCTGGGCGCCCGCCTGGCCCGCAAGGAGGCGGA
>NZ_DASWSJ010000260.1:0-2964 GCF_036402745.1 Actinophytocola sp.
CGACGGCACGCTGCCCCACGACTCGGCGGTGTGGTTGCAGGCCTGAGAGAGCCGGGGTTCTGGGATCGGGCGGGGTCCGTTACCGGTCCTCCGGTACTTTTCGGACCACAACGACGCCGCCGCCCTACGCCGGCGCCTGCCCCCGGGAGACCTGCTGTGAAGACCAAGGACCTCGTCTACATCGCGCTCTTCGCTGCGATCACAGCAGCACTCGGCCTGGTTCCCGCCGTCCAGGTGGGCCCAGTCCCGATCACCGCGCAGACCCTCGGCGTGATGCTGGCCGGGGCGATCCTGGGTGCGCGCCGCGGCTTCCTCTCCCAGCTGCTGTTCCTGGTGCTCGTCGCGATCGGGCTGCCGATCCTCCCCGGCGGCGGAGGCGGCCTTGCCGTCTTCGCCGGGCCGACCGCCGGCTACCTGATCAGCTGGCCGATCGCGGCGTTCGTGATCGGGCTGCTCACCGAGCGATTCTGGGCGCGCTACAACCTGGCCTGGGGCACCGTGGCGAACGTGGTCGGGGGAATCCTGGTCATCTACGCGATCGGTGTCCCGGTGCTCAAGGCCGTCACGGGCATGCCGTGGGACGGCGCCCTGTGGTTCGGCGCCGCCGTGTTCATCCCCGGCGACCTGATCAAGGCGGTCGTGGCCGCGGTGATCGCCGTCCAGGTGCGCCGCAGCTACCCGGTGATCGAGCGACCGCGCCGGGCGGTCGCCGTCCGGTGAGACTCCGGCGGGAGACGGCCGCCCCGGTCGCGGATCCGGCCCGCGGTCTCGAGCTGCGCGGGGTCGGGCACCTCTACGGCGACCGCGTGGTGCTCTCCGACATCGATCTGCACCTCACCGAGCGGCGGATCGGCATCGTCGGTGCGAACGGCTCGGGCAAGAGCACGTTCGCCCGCCTGCTGAACGGCCTGGTGGTGCCCACGACCGGCACCGTGCTCGTCGACGGCCTCGACACCAGCACCCACGTGCGTGACGTGCGCCGCCGCGTGGGCTTCGTCTTCCAGGACCCCGACGCCCAGATCGTGTACCCGACGGTCGCCGAGGACGCCGCCTATGGGCTGGAGAACCAGGGCGTACCTCCTGCCGAGCGCGCGGAGCGGGTCGCCGAGGTGCTGGAGCGGTACGAGCTGGCCGGACACGCCGACCACCCCGCACACCTGCTCTCGGGCGGGCAGAAGCAGCTGTTGGCCATCGCCGGCGTCCTCGTCATGCGGCCCGCCCGGATCGTCTTCGACGAGCCCACCACGCTGCTCGACCTGGTCAACACCCGCCGGGTCGCCCAGGTGATCGAGGAACTGGAGCAGCAGGTCGTCGTCGTCACCCACGACCTGGACCTGCTGGACGGGTTCGACCGGGTTCTCGTGGTCGACGGCGGCCGGGTGGTCGACGACGGCCCGCCGGACAGCTCGATAGCGGCCTACCGGGCGCTCATGGTGCACCGGTGACCCTCGCCCTCTACGTGCCACGGGCCAGCCTCGTGCACCGGACGCCCCCGGGCTGGAAGCTGCTGGCGCTCGCCGGGCTGAGCGTGCTCGTCTTCGCCGTCCCGACGCTGCCGGTGGTACTGGGAGCGCTGGTCGGCGTCGTCGTCCTGGGGCTGGTCGTGGCGCGGTTGCCGGCCTCGGTGCTCGTGCGGCAGGCGCGCGCGGTGCTGTGGTGGCTGGTCGCGCTGTTCGTCCTGCACTCGCTGGTGACCGACGTCCTCACCGGCACCCTCACCGTGGTCCGCCTCCTGGCCCTGGTCCTGGGCGCGGCGGTGGTCACCGCGACCACGCGGGTGACCGCGATGGTCGCCGTCGTGGAGCGGGTCTGCCGGCCGCTGCAGTGGGTCGGCGTGCGCCCGGCGCGGATCGGGCTGGTGATCGCGATGGCGCTGCGGTTCATCCCGCTGATCAGCGAGCGGGCCGACCGCATCCGCGAGGCCCAGGCCGCACGCGGCGGTTCGGTGCGCGGCCTGCGCGGCCTGACGACGACGGTCGTGCCACTGCTGGTCCAGGTGCTCCAGTTGGCGCAGACCGTCGCGGAGGCGCTGGACGCCCGCGGCGCCGACGACGTCCCCGAGCGCCGAGGAGGCCCCCGTGCTGCCTGACCCGCCGGCCGGTTCGGTGCTCGAGATCTGGCTGGCCGGGGCCGCGGCCCAGCCGATGCGGCGGGTGACCGCGGTCGAGGCCGTGGCCGGGCTGGGCCTGGCCGGTGACCGCTACGCCCTCGGCGGCGGCACCTGGGCGCAGTACCCGGACCTGGAGAAGCAGGTCACGCTCATCGACCGGGCCGATGTCGCCGCGGTGGCCGCCGAGACCTCGTCGGACCTGACCGCCGGGGACACCCGCCGCAACGTGGTCACGACGGGCATCGACCTGCCGGCGCTGGTCGGACAGTGGTTCACCGTCGGCGACGCGCTGCTGTTCGGGATGAAGCGCTGCCCGCCCTGCACCCACCTCGAGCGGCTGACCGGGGTACGGCTGGTGAAGGCGATGGTGCACCGGGGCGGGATCAACGCCGCGGTGTTCGCCGGCGGCCCCATCGCGCAGGGGGACGTCGTCCGGCGGGTGTCCGAGGCCGAGGCCGCGCGGCGGGGCGCCCCGACGGGTGCCGGCCGGCCGGTGCCGCGGGTGGTCTGAGCCCCGCGCTCGGCGAGATCGGCGATCTCGCACGTCTTGCGGGGCCAAAGCGTGCGAGATCGCCGATCTCGCCGCCGGATCGGGTCAGGACGTGGGCTCGTCGGTGTAGCGCTGGAGGAACTCCTTCTCCTCCGGGGTGATCCGGCGGGGGCGGTTCAGCGCGAAGTCGAACGGCACCAGCATGGTGCTGCCGGTGACGGCGAGCTGCCCGTGGTCGAAGGCCTCGTAATGGCAGAGGAAGGATGCCGCCCGGACTGTGGAGACCCAGATCTGGATCTCCAGCGGCTCGGCGTCGTAGACCACCGAGCGCTTGTACTTGATCTCGTTCGAGGCGACGACGAGC
>NZ_DASWSJ010000261.1:0-4261 GCF_036402745.1 Actinophytocola sp.
TCGCCGGGACCGGCGCGCGCCGGGTCGACCTGCCCACCTATCCGTTCGACCACGACAGCTACTGGCAGACGGCCACCAAGTCCCAGCCGGCAGGTGGTCCGGACACCTCGTGGGCCGCGCTCGACGCGGCCGACCCCGCGAGCCTCGCCGGCGAGCTGGACGTCGATCCGGACGCGCTCGGCACCGTGCTACCAGCCCTGTCCGCCTGGCGGCGACGCAACACCGAGAAGTCCATAGTGGACTCGTGGCGGTACCGGGCCGCCTGGGTCCCCGTGCCGGCCGGCGCACCGGCCGCGCTGACCGGCACCTGGCTGGTCGTGAGCGCCGACGGTGACGACTCGGTCCCCGACGCGCTCGCCGCCCACGGCGCGGACGTCCGCCGCGTGGTCCTCGACGCGTCGTGCACCGACCGCGCCGTGCTCACCGACCGCCTGTTCGCGGCCGGGGCGGGCGAGGCGGCCGGGGCCACCGGCATCGTGTCGACCCTCGCGACCGCCGACGAGCCCGGCCCGCACCCGGGGATGACGCTCGGCCTCGCCCTCACGGTGACGCTCGTCCAGGCCCTCGGCGACGCCGAGCTGAATGCTCCACTGTGGACACTGACTACCGGTGCCGTGTCGACCGGGCCGGCCGACCCGGTCACCCACCCGCTGCGTGCCACGGTGGCCGGGGTCGGCTGGACGGCCGCGCTGGAGCACCCCGACCGCGTCGGCGGCACGGTCGACGTGCCGGCCGTCCTCGACCGGCACGCCGCCCGCCGCCTCGCCACCACCCTCGCCGGGGGCACCGGCGAGGACCAGGTGGCCGTTCGCCCCGCCGGGCTGCTGGCGCGGCGGATCGTGCCCGTACCCGCGGTGGCCGCGGGGGAGTGGCGCCCGGCGGGCACCGTGCTCGTCACCGGCGGCTCCGGCACGCTCGCCCCGCACGTGGCCCGCTGGCTCGCGAGCCGGGGCGCCGCCCACGTGGCCCTGGTCAGCAGGCGAGGGCCGGACGCGCCCGGCGCCGCCGAACTGACCGAGGAGCTCGCCGCACTCGGCACCGACGCGGAGGCCGTCGCCTGCGACGTCACCGATCCCGACGCGCTCGCCGCCCTGCGCGACCGGCTGAGCGCGGCCGGCCGGCCCGTGCGCACGGTCATCCACGCGGCCGCCACCATCGAACTCGCCGCGCTCGCGGAGACCGACCTCGCCTCGTTCGCCCACGTGGTGGACGCCAAGGTCGCCGGCGCCGCGGCCCTCGAAGCCGTCTTCGACGGGCCGGACCTCGACCGGTTCGTGCTGTTCTCCTCGGTCGCCGGCCTGTGGGGCACCGGCAGGCACGCCGCCTACGTCGCCGGAAACGCCTACCTGCATGCCCTCGCCGAGCAGCGGCGCGCGACCGGCCGTCCCGCGACGGCCGTGTGCTGGGGGATCTGGTCGGACGACCTGAAGTCCGGCCGCGTCGACCCGGGCCAGCTGCGTCGCGGCGGCCTGGAGTTCATGACACCGGACCGAGCGCTCGCCGGCCTCGGTCGCGTCCTCGACGGGCACGACACCGCCGTGGCCGTGGCCGACCTCGACTGGCCGCGGTACCACGAGGTCTACACCGCCACCCGGGCCACCACGTTGTTCGACGCGATCCCGGCACTGCGGGAACCTGTCGCCGCGGCGCCGACCCGGCCCGCCGAGGACACCGGCCACCTGGCCGGTCGGCTGCTCGCGATGTCCGGTGCGGAACGCGAACGGCACCTCCTCGACCTCGTCCGGGGTGAGGCGGCGGCCGCGCTCGGCCACCACTCCGGCGAGGCGCTGGCGGAATGGCGGGCGTTCCGCGAGGCCGGGTTCGACTCGGTCATGGCCGTCGACCTCCGCAACCGGATCGCCAGGGTCACCGGCCTCACCCTGCCCGCCACCGTCGTCTTCGACCACCCGAACCCGGTGGCACTGGCCCGGTTCCTCGACCGCGAACTCGGCGGCGCGGCCGGGCCCGCGCAGTCCATTGTGGACTCCACGCCGGTGGCGGACGACCCGATCGCGATCGTCGGGATGGCCTGCCGGTATCCGGGCGGCGCCACCTCGCCGGAGCGGCTGTGGGACCTGCTGGTCGACGGCGTCGACGCGATCTCCGGGTTCCCGGCGGACCGCGACTGGCCGACCGACGCGCTCTACGACCCGGACCCGGACCGGCCCGGGCGGACCTACTCCGTCCAGGGTGGGTTCCTGCACGAGGTCGCCGACTTCGACGCCGCCTTCTTCGGCATCTCGCCGCGCGAGGCCCTGGTCATGGATCCCCAGCAGCGGCTGCTGCTGGAGTCCGCGTGGGAGGCGCTGGAGCGGGCCGGTCTCGACCCGCACACCCTGCGGGGCAGCCGCACCGGCACGTTCGTCGGCGCGAGCTACCAGGACTACGGCTCCGTGTCGGCCGGCGCGGACAACGCGGAAGGGCACCAGGTCACCGGGTCCCTGCCGAGCATCGTGTCCGGGCGCATCGCCTACCTGCTCGGCCTGGAGGGCCCGGCGGTCACCCTGGACACCGCGTGCTCGTCGTCGCTCGTCGCCCTGCATCTGGCCGCCCAGTCGCTTTCCACCGGTGAGAGCAGTCTCGCGCTGGCCGGCGGCGTCTGCGTGATGTCGACGCCCGCGCCGTTCATCGGGTTCAGCCGCCAGCGCGCCCTCGCCAAGGACGGCCGCTGCAAGGCCTACGCCGACACCGCCGACGGCATGACGCTGGCCGAGGGCGTCGGCGTCGTCCTGCTGGAACGGCTGTCGGACGCGGAGCGCAACGGCCACCCGGTCCTCGCCGTGCTCCGCGGTTCGGCCACCAACTCCGACGGTGCGTCCAACGGGATGACGGCGCCGAACGGCCCGTCCCAGCAGCGGGTCATCACCGCCGCGCTGGCCGCCGCCGGCCTGGCCCCGGCTGACGTCGACGTGGTCGAGGGGCACGGCACAGGTACCGCGCTCGGCGACCCGATCGAGGCGCAGGCACTGCTGGCCACCTACGGGCAGGACCGGGACCGGCCCCTGCTGCTCGGCTCGGTCAAGTCGAACATCGGCCACACCCAGATGGCCTCCGGGATCGCCTCGGTCATCAAGGTGGTGCAGGCCCTGCGGCACGGCGTCCTGCCGAAGACCCTGCACGTCGACGAGCCGTCCACCAAGGTCGACTGGACCGCCGGCGCGATCAGCCTGCTCACCGAGCGGCGCGACTGGCCGGACACCGGCCGCCCGCGCCGCGCCGGGGTGTCGTCGTTCGGACTCAGCGGCACCAACGCCCACGTGATCCTCGAGCAGGCCCCGGCGCGCCGGCCGGAGCCTGCTCGAGGATCACGGGTCACGGGGAACCTGCCGGTCCTGCTGTCCGCGCGTGGCCAGGAGGCGCTGCGCGCCAGGGCGGCCGACCTGCTGTCCCTTGTGGACGAACGGCCGGAGCTGGCGGTCGCCGACCTCGCGCACGCGCTGGCCGTGACCCGGTCGAGCTTCGAACACCGGGCCGGGTTCGCCGCGGCCGACCGCGACGGCCTGGTCGCCGGGCTGACCGCGCTGCGACACGGCGAGCCGAGGGCAGGGCTGGTCACCGGCCGGGCCGGCCGTGGCCGCACGGCGTTCCTGTTCGCCGGCCAGGGAAGCCAGCGTCCCGGGATGGGGCGTGAGCTGTACGAGCGGTTCGACGTGTTCGCCGACGCCCTCGACGAGGCACTTGCCCACCTCGACCCGAGCCTGCGGGACGTCATGTGGGGCACCGACGCTGCCCGGCTCACCGAGACCGGCTGGGCGCAGCCGGCCCTGTTCGCGATCGAGGTGGCACTGTTCCGGCTCCTCGACTCGTGGGGCGTCGAACCGGACCACCTGATCGGCCACTCCGTCGGGGAACTCGCGGCCGCACACGCGGCCGGGGTGCTCTCCCTGGCGGACGCGGCCACGCTCGTCGCCGCCCGCGCCCGCCTCATGCAGGCGCTGCCGGCCGGCGGGGTCATGGTCGCGGTCGAGGCCGCCGAGGGCGAGGTCTCCTCGGTGTTGAACGGGCACGGGGACCGGGTGTCGGTCGCGGCGGTGAACGCGCCGGCCGCGGTGGTCATCGCCGGCGACGAGGACGCGACCCTGGCGGTCGCCGCGCGACTGGCCGAGCGGGGCCACCGCACCAAGCGACTGCGGGTCAGCCATGCGTTCCACTCGCCCCGGATGGACGCGATGCTCGCGGACTTCGCCGAGGTCGCCGCCGGGCTCACCTATGCCGCGCCGCGGATCCCGGTCGTCTCCACGGTCACCGGCGAGCCGGCGGA
>NZ_DASWSJ010000262.1:0-24713 GCF_036402745.1 Actinophytocola sp.
GGCCGGCGCCGCACCTTGACGACGGTCGGGCCGGCGGAGGAGCAGATCCCGGAGTACGTCCCCGCGGAGTGGCAGGACACCCCCACGACCCCCGTCCCGGCCCCCGACGACTCACCGAAGCCGGTGAAGCCCACCGACTCCGCCGACTCCGCCGAGCCGCCGTCACCTGCCGACATCACGGAACCCATCGAGCCCGCCGACCCGGCCGAGCCCGCGGAGTCCGCGGAGTCCGCGGAGTCTGCCGAACCTGCGGAGTCCGCCGAACCTGCGGAGCCCGCCGAGCCGGCCGAGCCCGTCGAGCCCGCCGAGCCGGCCGAGCCCGCCGAGCCGGCCGAGCCCGTCGAGCCCGTCGAGCCCGTCGAGCCCGTCGAGCCCGCGGAAACTGCCGACCCGGCCGAACCGGCCGAGAAGCCTGCCGACTCCACCGAGTCCTCCGCCAAGCCCGGCCACTCCCCGAAGCCGGCCGACAAGCCAGACCCCGAGACCCGGCCCGAAGGATAGGAGCCACCACCCCATGCTCTCCGATGTCTTCTCCGAAGTCGGCATCGCCGCCACCTACGGGCTGGTCGGCCTGGTGCTCATGGCGGTCGGCTTCGCGCTGGTCGACGTGCTCACCCCGGGCAACCTGCGCGAGCAGGTCTGGACGCAGCGCAACCGCAACGCGGCCGTCCTGCTGTCCAGCAACCTGATCGGCGTCGGCATCATCGTCGCCACCGCCATCGCCGCCAGTGAGAACGACTGGGGCGTGGGCATCGTGTCCACGCTGGCCTACGGGCTGCTCGGGCTGGTCCTCATGGGACTGTCCTTTGTGGTCATCGACGCGGTCACGCCGGGCAAGCTCGGCGCCCTGCTGATGGAGGAGAGCCAGCACCCCGCGGTGTACGTCAGCGGCGCGGCGCACCTGGCCGTCGCCGCGATCGTGGCCGTGGCGATCATCTGAGCGAGGTCATGACCACGGTCGAGTCGCCGGCCGGGACGAAGCCGGACAAGCGGACCCGCGCGATGCGCGCCGGGTTGCTGTTCGCCACGTTCGCCTGTGCCGCGTGCGGGCTGGTCTACGAGCTCGCGCTGGTGGCGCAGGGCTCGTACCTGCTCGGCGACTCGATCACCCAGGCGTCGGTGGTCCTGGCCACGATGGTGTTCGCGATGGGCATCGGGTCGCTGGCCGCGAAACCGTTGCAGCGCCGGGCACTGCTCGGCTTCGCCGTGATCGAGGCGTTGCTCGCCCTTGTCGGCGGCCTGTCCGTGCTCGGCCTGCACGCCGCGTTCACCTGGCTCGACCTGTACTGGCCGGCGCTGATCGTGATCGCGCTCCTGGTCGGCGCGCTCATCGGCGCGGAGATCCCGCTGCTGATGACGCTGCTGCAACGGATCCGCCGCCAGGAGGCGGGCTCGGCCACCGCGGACCTGTTCGCCGCGGACTACGTCGGCGCGCTCGTCGGCGGGCTCGCGTTCCCGTTCCTGCTGCTGCCGCTGCTCGGCCAGACCAGGGGCGCGCTGCTGGTCGGCATGGTCAACGCGGTGGCCGGCGCGTGCGTGGTGCTGTTCCTGTTCGCGCGCACGGTGTCGCGCCGGCGCCGCGTCGCGGTGGCCGCCGGCACGCTCGCGGTGCTGGCCGTGCTCGGGGTGGCGTTCGCGAGCAGCGACGCGTTCCTCCGCTACTCGCGCAGCGTGCTGTACGAGGACCCGGTGGTGTACGCGGAGACGTCGGGCTACCAGGAGATCGTGCTCACCCAGTCCGCGCCGCTCACCCAGGGGCCGACCGACACGCGGCTGTTCCTCAACGGGGACCTGCAGTTCTCCTCGATCGACGAGTACCGCTACCACGAGTCGCTGGTGCACCCGGTGCTCGCCGGAAAGCACGACCGCGTCCTCGTGCTCGGCGGCGGCGACGGGCTGGCGATGCGTGAGGTGCTGCGGTACCCGGACGTGCGCGAGGCCGTCGAGGTCGAGCTGGACCCGGCGGTGCTGCGGCTGGCCGAGCACGACTCACGGCTGACCGACCTCAACGGCGGCTCGCTCACCGACCCTCGGGTCCGCGTGGTCACCGCCGACGCGTTCGCCTGGCTGCGCGACACGGCCGAGCGCTTCGACGCGGTGATCATCGACATGCCCGACCCGGACGCGACGGCCACCGCGAAGCTGTACTCGGAGGAGTTCTACCTGCTGGCCCGGCACGCGCTGGCGCCGGGCGGCCGGCTGGTCGTGCAGGCGGGTTCGCCGTACTTCGCGCCGCGGACCTACGACTGCGTCATCAACACGATCCGCGCGGCCGGTCTGGGCGCCACCCCCTACCACGTGAACGTCCCCACCTTCGGCGACTGGGGTTTCGTGCTCGCGCAGCAGGGGCCGCCCCCGGCGCTGCGCCTGACCCCACCGGAGCCGTTGCGCTTCCTGGACCAGCCGAACCTGACCGCGGCCGCCATCTTCCCCACCGACCGCCACCCGACAGGCACCGAGCGCCCCTCCACCCTGGACGACCCCCGGGTACTGCGCCTGACCACCGAGGAATGGCAGCAGTATTAGCCGCGAACTCGATCGAGTGAACATGTCCTTGGTCGCGGAAGTCCGTCGCGCACGCCGGTAGAGTCGAATGTATGTGCGAAACCTCGGTCCGAACGGGTGGGCGGGGTCAGCTGGTCGACGAAAGGTGCCGAACATGGCGCTCGAGCGCAAGGGGATCTTCGGTCACGGTCTCTGGGGAGACAACGAAACGGGTAGGGGCGATCCGGCGCGCAGGCGGTTGATCGACGGCGGCCTGCGCGGTGCCAGTGTCACGGTCCTGTTGGCCGGCCTCGAAACCTACGGCCGACGGTGGGTCAGGTACGGGATCGAGGAGTCCTTACCAGGAGGGGACGATGGCTACCACAACATGGCGACGTGGGTGGAGGGCGCGGCGCAGCGGGCTGGGCGTTGAGGGCGGGAAGGTCAATGGCTTAGGGGAGCAGCAGGTTCACGTCGCCGAACTCGTGCCATAGGTAGTCGGCGTTTACGGCTTCGGCGTAGGTGCGGTCCAGCAGGTCCGGGCCGGCGATCGCGGCCAGCATGTCCAAGTGGGACGCTCGCGGCTCGTGGAAGCCGGTCAGCAGGCCGTCCACCGCGCGCACGCCGCGGTCCGGCGTCACGATCAGGTCCGTCCACCCCGACGCGGCGGACACCCGGCCGCGTGGGTCGGCCGCCGACTCGAGGGCGCGCACCGCCGTCGTGCCGATCGCGATCACGCGGCGGCCGTCCGCGCGGGCCGCGTTCACCAGCCGGGCGCTCGTGGCCGGCACCGCGAACCGCTCCGGATAGGGCCGCTCGTGGGCCTCGGGGGACGCCACGCCGGTGTGCAGCAGCACCGGCGCGAACTGCACGCCGCCCGACACCAGGCGGGTGACGAGCCGGTCGGTGAACGGCCGCGACGCGCTCGGCATCTCCGCGCTGCCAGGCGTCGTGCCGAACACCGTCTGGTAGTACGACAGCGGCCACCGCGCGGCGACGTAGGAGTACCGGATCGGCGCGCCGAACGCCGCGAGGTACGCCGGGACCCCTCGACCCAGCGTGTCCACATCGGACTCCCAGAGCCGCTTCGCCGAGAACGGCCGGCGCAGCGTCACCGACCCGCCGCCCAGCAGGTCGAACCGCTGGCCCGGCTCACCCACCGGGTACGGCTCGCTCGCCTTGCCCGCCACCCGCCGCAGCTCCACCAGCCACGACCCGTCCGGCTGCTCGGTCGAGAGGTGCACCGTCAGCCCCGCGCCGACCACCGACACGGCCGCCGGCATCGTGGCCGACGTGTTCACCACCAGCAGGTCCCCGGCCCGCAGCAGCACCGGCAGGTCGGTGAACCCGTGGTGGCTCACCCGCCCGCCGGACCCCTCGCTCACGAGCAGCCGCACCCCGTCCCGGGGCAGCCCCCGGGCCTCCGGCGGCTCGTGCGCCTCCAGCTCGGCAGGAAGTACGAAGTCCATGGCGACGGTCATTCCCGTTCACTCCAGATCATCACCCGCGCACCCGCCGGGCCGTCGGTCTCGAACCCGTAGTGCCCGCGCGGGTGCCGCCGTGGCGCGGCAGAGCCGAGCCGGCCGTGTGCCGCGTCCACCGACGCGGCGTCGGCGAGCTGGAAGGCCAGCGGCGCCGGACCGGACCGGCCCGGCGACACCAGCTCCACGAACGCGGAACCGGCGGCCAGTACCACCCCGCGCTCCCCGGCCCGGTCCCAACCGTCCACCACCGACAGTCCCACCCGGTCGGTGTAGAAGCCGGCCGCCCGGTCGAGGTCGGCCACCTCGAACGGCAGCCACAACGCCACCGGGCTCATGCCGGCACCGTCACGTCCACCAGCCGCACCCGCCCCGACGGCGGTCGCGTGGTCACCAGGTGCAGGAACGCCGGCACCACGGTCTCCGGCAGCGGCCGGTCGCTGATGTCCTCGTCCGGGAACGCCTCCTGGTGCATCCGCGTCCGCAGGTCACCCGGGTCCACCCGCCACACCCGCACGGCCGGCTCCTCGGCGGCCAGCACGTGGCTCACCTGCTCGACGGCCGCCTTCGCCGAGCCGTAGCCGCCCCAGCCCTCGTACGGCTCGACCGCCGCGTCCGACGTGACGGTCACGACCGCGCCGCCCCGCGCGCGCAGGCCGGGCAGCGCCAGCTGGACCAACCCCAGCGGCGCCACGACGTTCACCTCGTACACCGACCGCAGCGCGTCCAGCGGGTAGGCGGCCACCGACGGCTGCGGGCTCGGCCCCAGGGTCCCCGCGTTGTTCACCAGCAGGTCGACCCCGCCGAGCTCGGCCGCGGCGGCCACCAGCGCCGCCCGGTGCGCCGGGTCGGTGACGTCCCCCGGCACGGCGACGGCGGCCGGGCCGATCCACGTCGCCGCCGTGGCGAGGGCCTCGGCGTCGCGGGCGTCGACCACCAGCCGCCAACCCGCCTCGGCGAGACCGGTGGCCAGTGCCAGACCCAGACCGCGGGACGCTCCGGTGATGATCGCGACAGGCATGTCCGACTCCTTTCGACGGCACCGACGCTACGAGCGCGAGCGGGCCGTGCCATCGGGCCCGAGACCGGTGGGTCCTCGGTCGATGGACCTAGGTCCGATGCCGGGTCCGGAAAGCGCCGCGCGTGGGTACCGTGACGGGCGTGGCCGGGATCGACAGGGACGAGTTGCGTGAGGTGAGCGCCGCGGTGCTCGCCGTCACCACACACCTGTCCGTCCGCGACGTCCTGCGCACCATCCTCACCTCGGCCCGCAAGCTCGTCGGCGCCCGCTACGCCGCGCTCGGCATCCCCGACCAGAACGGGAGCTTCGCCGAGTTCCTCGCCGACGGCATCAGCGACGAGCAGTGGGCGGCCATCGGCCCGATCCCGCGCCAGCACGGCATCCTCGGCCTCATGCTGAGCGACCCCAACCCGGTGCGCCTGGCCAACATCCGCGAACACCCGCGGTTCGGCTGGTGGCCGGCGGCGCACCCGGAGCTCACCGACTTCCTGGGCGTGCCGATCGTCGACTGCGACGAGATCCTCGGCGAGCTGTTCCTCGCCAACAGCTGCCACCCCGGCGGGTTCACCGCCGACGACGAGGAGCTGGTGCGCCTCCTCGCCGCGCACGCCGCCATCGCCATCGTCAACGCCCGGCTCTACGAGCGCGGCCGCGAGCTGTCCATTGTGGAGGAACGCGCCCGGATCGCCCGCGAGCTGCACGACGCGGTCAGCCAGAAGCTGTTCAGCCTCCGCCTCACCGCCGACGCCGCCTCCGCGCTGCTCGACCGCGACCCGGCCCGCGCCGCCGCCGAGCTCGCCACGGTGCGCAAGCTCGCGGCCGAGGCCACCGACGAGCTCCGCGCCATCGTCGTCGACCAGCGTCCGGCCGACCTGCGGGGCGACGGCCTCGACATCGCGCTCCGCAAGCAGGCCGAGCTACTCGACCGGGTGCACGCGCCCACGATCCGGTACGTCAGCTGCCAGTGCGTGCCGCCGCTCACCGAGGCCCGCCAGCAGGCGGTGTACCGGATCGCGCAGGAGGCCATGCACAACGCGCTGCGGCACGCGGGCGCCACCCGGATCGACATGAGCCTGGTGGCGCGGAAGGGAACCGTCGTGCTCGAGGTCCGCGACGACGGCGCCGGCTTCGATCCGGCCACCGCCGACGCGGCCGGCCACAGGCTGGGCCTCGCGTCGATGCGGGAGCGCGCCCGCACCGCCGGCGGCAGGCTGGACGTCACCTCCGAGCCGGGCCGGGGCACGACCGTGCGGCTGGCGGTGCCGACCGGTGGCTGACCGGATCCGCGTGCTCGTCGTCGACGACCATCCCGTGGTGCGCCAGGGCCTCCGCACGTTCCTCGACCTGCAGGACGACCTCGAGGTGGTCGGCGAGTCGGCCGACGGCGAGTCCTGTGTGGAGGACGCGGAACGACTCACCCCGGACGTGATCCTGCTCGACCTGCGCATGCCCGGCGCCGACGGGGTGGCCGCGCTGCACGGCCTGCGAGCGGCGGGCAACCCGGCCAGGGTCCTCGTGATCACCAGCTTCACCGAGCCCAGCGCCGTGCTGCCGGCCGTCCGCGCCGGCGCCAGCGGCTACGTGTACAAGGACATCGACCCGCCCGCGCTCGCGGCCGCCATCCGGTCCGTGCACGCCGGCCACGTGCTCCTGCACCCCGACGTGGCCCGCCTGCTGGCCGCCGGCGACACCCGTCCGGGCGCCACCGCCCTCACCCCGCGCGAGCACGACGTGCTCACCGAGGTGGCCCGCGGCCGGTCCAACCGCGAGATCGCGCGTGCGCTGTCCGTGTCGGAGAAGACCGTGAAGACCCACGTCAGCGCCATCCTCGGCAAGCTCGGCGTGCAGGACCGGACCCAGGCCGCGCTGCACGCGGTCCGCGCCGGCCTGGTGGAGCCGTAGCCGAGCATCAACCGATCGGATGACCGGGAAATCAGCCCACCGCCCGATCGACGCGCGGGTCACGCCCTGGCAGGTTGTGACGGACAAGGGGTTCCACAACAACATATCGGGGGGTGTCTTGCGTTGCGTGCGAAACTGCTCGCCGCGGGTCTGGCCGTCGTGCTGTCCGCGAGCGTGGTCAGCGCGGCGTCGGCGACCGACGAGTCCACAGTAGACAGCAGAGGCCCGGGCGGGGACTGGGCCACCTGGACCCACGACCTCCAGGGGTCGCGGCACAACGCGGCCGAGTACCGGATCAACCAGCGGACGGTCGGCAAGCTCAAGCTGAAGTGGGCGTTCGCCTACCCGCCGTCCCCCAGCAAGGCCACGCGCAGTGAGCCGGCCGTGGTCGGCGACACGATCTACTTCGGCGGCCCGGAGGGCAGGTTCTATGCCCGGGACGCACGGACCGGCGCGCAGCGGTGGACGTTCGACCTGCACTCCGTCGACCCGGGCAACGCGCGGTTCGTGGTCGCCTGGGACGGCCCGGCGGTCGCCCACGGCACGGTGTACTTCGGCGACACGCGCGGCTACCTGTACGCGCTCAGCGCCCGCACCGGCACGCTGAAGTGGGCCGAGCGGATCGACAGCCATCCGTACGCCATGCTCACCAGCTCGCCCATCGTGTACCGCGGCAGGGTCTACGTCGGCGTGTCCAGCGCCGAGAACACCGCCGGCCGCGACTACCCGTGCTGCAGCTTCCGTGGCCACCTCGACGCGCTCGACGCGGACACCGGCGAGCTCGACTGGCGTCACTACACGGTGCCCGAGCCCAAGAAGGTCGGCACGTACCCCAGCGGCGCGGACAAGCTCGAGCCCAGCGGCGTCGGCGTGTGGAGCTCGCCGGTGGTCGATCCCGGCACCGGCACGGTGTTCGTCGGCACGGGGCAGAACTACACCGGCAGCGCGGGCGACTTCGACACGATGCTCGCCCTCGACGCCCGCACCGGCGCGGTGCGCTGGAAGAACCAGGTGACCGCCGCCGACACGTGGCGCTCGCTGTGCAACGACCCCGAGCCGGCGGGCTACTGCCCGGGTCTCGCGGACGGCTCCGCGCTCGACTACGACATCGGTGCCACGCCCAACATCTTCCGCGTCGGCGACCGCACCCTCGTCGGTGTCGGTCAGAAGCTGGGCGTGTACCACGTGTTCGACGCGCGCACCGGCGAGGTCGTGTGGCGCCGCCAGCTCGGCGTGCCGCTGCCCAGTGGCGGCATCTCCGGCATCCAGTGGGGCTCGAGCTACGACGGGAAGCGGCTCTACATCTCCACCTACTACGCCGATCCCGGCACGCTGTTCGCGGTCGAGCCGGCCACCGGCAAGGTGCTGTGGCAGACGCCCAACCCGGCCGACGGCTGCACCACCGGCGGCGCGGCGCGGTACCCGGACGTCTGCTCGCTCGCCCATGCGCCGGCCGCGACCAGCAGCCCGGGCCTGGTGTGGGAGGGCAGCAACGACGGCAAGCTGCGGGCGTACGCGGCCGACACCGGGCGGGTGCTGTGGACCTACGACACGATCCGCGACGTCACCGGCGTGAACGGCCTGACCGGGCGGGGGAGCGCGATCTCGGGGACGGGTGGGGGAGCGGTGATCTCCCACGGGATGGTGTACGTCCAGTCGGGATACGCACCGGAGTACCCGTCGGCCGGCGGCCACGTGCTGCTGGCCTTCGGCCTCTGACGCCACGTCACGGTCCGCGGCGCGGCCCAGCCGCGCCGCGGACCCGACCGGCTCAGCGCGGAGCGGCCAGTGCCAGCTCGGCGAGCTGGGGCCAGCGGGCGGCGTGCGCGGGCGGCACGCTCACCCAGTCCTTCATGGGCCTGTCCTTGCCGGCCGGGTCGAACAGGTGCGCGCCGGCCAGCCCGAGCGCCTCGGCGTGCGCCTCGCTGTCGCGGCCCAGCCGGAACGCCACCTCGCCGTCCAGCAGGCAGGCGAACGTCTTGCCCGCCTCGTCCTTGAGCGCGGGCTTGCCGAACAACGTGCTGGTCGTCACCCGGTGCTCGCCGAGGTGCGCGGCCAGCCGGTGCAGCGGCTCAGGATCCGTCATGCCCGCAGCCTGCCACCCCGCACCGGCGGTCAGGCGGGAACCCAGTCCGCGTTGGCGCCGCAGATCACCAGGCAGGGCAGGTCGCCCGGCACCCGGCCGGCCAGCCACGCCGCGAACGGCACCGCGCCCGCGGGCTCGACGGCGAGCCGGAACTCCTCCCACAACCGGTCCCGGGCGGCGAGAATCTCCGCGTCGGTCACCAGCACCGACCGCACGCCCGAGGACCGCAGGATCTCGAACGGCATCGCGCCGATCCGGGTCGCGCCCAGCGCGGAGGACGCCACCGAGTCCACCACCGAGTCCACCGGCCGGCCCGCCGCGAGCGCGTCGTGCAGGGCACGGCAGTTCTCCGGCTCCACCGCGACCACGTCCCGCTCGCCGGCGCCCAGCACGGTCCCGGCGGCCAGCCCGCCGCCGCCCACCGCCACCACGAGGGTGTCCACGTCGGGTGCGTCCGCGACCGCCTCCGCCCCGCACGTGCCCTGCCCGGCGATCACCAGCGGGTCGTCGTAGGCCGGCACGTAGCGGGCGCCCGCCGCCGAGGCCGCCGCCATCGCCTCGGCCGCGGCCTCGGCGTAGGTCGCGCCGTGCCGGATCAGCGTGGCGCCCGTCGCCTCGATGCGGCGGGCCTTGGCCGGCGGCACCGACTCCGGGACGTACACGGTCGCGGGCAGCCGCAGCAGCGCGCCCGCTGTCGCGACCGCCAGGCCGTGGTTGCCGCCGGACGCGGTGACCACGTGGTCGGTCCGCTCGCCGGCGTTGAGCGCGTTGAGGGCGCCGCGCAGCTTGAACGCCCCGGTCAGCTGGAGGTTCTCCAGCTTGAGCACGACAGGCAGACCGTCGACGTGCGCGCGCAGTACCGGGGTCCGCCGGCTGTAGCCCGCGATGCGCTCGGCGGCCCGGCCGACGTCGGTGGGCGTCGGCAGGATGGTGGACATCGTCATGCGTGCCATCCTGAGCTACGCGTCAAGCCCGGGCCGGGCACACTGTCCCCGTGTCCAACGCCGCGTCCACCCCACCTTGGCCGCCGGGTACGGCGACCGCCACCGGCTCGATGCCCGGGACCGATCCGCTCGAGGCGGCGGCCATCGTCGTGGGCGAGCTCCCCGATCTTCCGCCCCTGCCCGAGCTGCCCAACCGCGGGCTCGGCACCGACCTCGTCGGCCGGACCGCGGCGCTCCTCGTCGACATCGCCGTCGAGGTCGTGCCGTCGGCCTACCGGGTCACCGCCCGGCCCGGCGCCGACCACCGCCGGGCCGTCGACCAGCTGCGCCGCGACCTCGACGCGTTCGAGCAGGCCCTCGAGCAGGCCGGCGCCCACCCGCCGCTGGTGAAGGTGCAGGTGGCCGGCCCGTGGACGCTCACCTCGGAGGTCGAGCTGCCGCGCGGCCACCGGGTGCTCACCGACCCCGGCGCGCTGCGGGAGTTCTGCGAGTCGCTCGCCGAGGGTCTCGCCGGGCACATCGCCGAGGTGCGCAAGCGGACCGGTGCCGACGTGGTCGTGCAGTTCGACGAGCCGTCGCTGCCCGCGGTGCTCGCGGGCGCGCTCCGGTCGCCGTCGGGGCTGAGCATGGTGCCCGCGGTGGCCGAGCCGGAGGCGCGCGACGTGCTCGCCGAGCTGATCTCCGCCGCCGGCCGGATCACCGGCCAGCCGGTCGTCGTGCACTGCTGCGCGTCCCGCCCGCCGGTGAAGCTGATCCGCGCGGCCGGCGCCGACGCGATCGGCCTCGACGCCACCCTGCTGGAGGGCACCCCGGCCGTCTTCACCGACCAGCTGGGCGAGGCCTTCGACGACGGCTGCGTCCTGTTCCTCGGCCTCGTCCCCAGCACCGAGCCGGCGACCCCGCTCACCCTCGAGCGGGCCGCCCGCCCGGCGCTGAACCTGGTCGACCGGCTCGGCTTCCCCCGCGAGACCCTCGCCGAGCGGGCCGTCCCGACCCCCACCTGCGGCCTCGCCGGCGCGACCACCGCGTGGGCCCGCCGCGCCCTGGCCCTCGCCCGCGACCTCGGCAAGGCCTTCGTCGAGCCACCCGAGTCCTGGTGACCCGCCGCCGGCCGACCCCTCGTCGGCCGGCGGAAGGTCCCCGGCGACAGGCTCAGCGGCGCCGGAAGGTCAGCGCCACCACCACGGTGAGCACCGCGAACACCGCCGACATCGTGAACGCGGCGGTCATCCCGTCCACCAGCACGGCCTCGGCCCCGCCCCCCGCGGCGGCCGTCGCGCGCGAGGCGGACCCGGCCACGGTCACCAGGACCGCGAGCCCGACCGTGGCGCCCACCTGCTGCATCGTCTGCAGCACGCCGCCCGCGGCACCCGCGTCCGCCGGCCGGACCGTCGACATGATCACCACGTTCAGCGGCGCGAACGCGAGCCCGCCGCCGACGCCGAGCACGACCATCGGCCCGAGGAGCCCGGTCAGGTAGCCGCTCGACGGCGACAGCTGGGTCAGCCACGCCAGCCCGGCCACCATCAGCACCGTGCCCGCGATCGCGAACGGCTTGGGGCCGTACGCCGGCAGCCAGCGCGGCATCAGCCGGGACGCGGTGAACAGCACGACCGCCATCGGCAGGAACGCGAACCCCGTGCGCAGCGAGCTGTACCCCGACACCTCCTGCAGGAACTGGGTGAGGAAGAAGAACGCGGACATCATCGCCATCGGGCCGAAGAAGAAGTTGAGATAGCCCGCGACCCGGTTGCGGTCGGCGAACAGGTGCAGCGGCATCAGCGGCTGGCGGGTCCGCACCTCGATCACGACGAACCCGGCCACCAGCACCGCCCCGGCCACGAGCGCGACCAGCGCCACCCGGTCCGCCCAGCCGGCCTCCGCCGCCCGGATGAACCCGTACACCAGCGCCGCGATGCCGGCCGTCGCGGTCAGCGCGCCCGGCAGGTCCAGCCGGGCCGGGTGCCGGGCAGGCTCGCGGATGAACCGGGGCGCCAGCGCCAGGATCGCCAGGCCGAACGGGATGTTGATGAACAGCACGGCCCGCCACGTGAACCACTCGGTGAGCAGCCCGCCGACGATCAGCCCGATGGCGAACCCCGCGCTGGCCACCCCGGAGAAGACCGCCAGCGCGCGCACCCGCTCGCGTGGCTCGGTGAACGTGCTCGTGATCAGCGCGATCGTGCTCGGCCCCGCGGCCGCGGCGCCGAGGCCCTGCAGGATCCGGGCCACCAGCAGCAGGGTGGCCGAGTCGGCGAGCCCGCCGAGCAGCGACGCGGCGGTGAACAGGGCGACGCCGCCGAGGAAGAGCCGGCGGCGGCCGAACAGGTCGCCGGCCCGGCCGCCGAGCAGCAGCAGGCCGCCGAACACCAGCGTGTAGGCGTTGATCACCCACGACAGCCCGGCCGGCGTGAACCCCAGGTCGGCGCGGATGCGGGGGAGCGCCACGTTCATCACGGTGGCGTCGAGCATGAGCATGAGCTGGCAGGTGACGATGATCGCGAGGGCTGGCCCGGGCCGCACGGCCGGCGGCGCGGCGGCAGGCGCGGGCAAGGTCTGCTGAGACAAGAAGTGCTCCTAAGCGGAGAGACTCTCCAGTTTGACTGCGTTAGCATATGGAGAGCATCTCCGGATGCGCAAGACTATCCGGAGAATCTCTCCGTTTGGAAGAGGTGGACGCGTGGCGACGCCGAAGTCAGCCAGGCCGCAGTGGCCGGAGCGACCCATGCGGGCAGACGCGCGGCGCAACTACGACCGCATCGTGGTCACCGCCAGGGACGCGTTCGCCGAGCACGGCATCGACATCCCGCTCGACGACATCGCCAAGCGCGCCCACGTCGGCGCCGGCACCCTCTACCGGCACTTTCCCAGTCGCGAGGCCCTGGTCGAGGCCGTCTACCGCAACGAGGTCACCCAGCTGGCCGACCGCGCCTACGCCCTGCGCGACGAGCTGGCGCCCGAGGAGGCGCTGTTCGTCTGGATCCGCGAGGAGGTGCGCTGGGTGACCGAGAGCAGCGGGCTCGCCTCCACCCTGAAGGCCGCGATCGAGGACAGCTCGAGGACGTTCTCCTACTGCAAGGAGGAGCTGCGCGCGGCGGTCAGCTCGCTCCTCGCCCCGGCGCAGGCCGCGGGCGTCGTCCGCGCCGACCTCGAGCCGAGCGACGTGCTGCGCCTCAGCCACGGCGTCGGCGCGGCGGCCACCTACGCCGACGCGGAGGGCGCCGAGCGGCTGCTCTCGGTGGTGCTCGACGGGATCCGCGCGTGAGGTGGTTCCACCGCCGCCGCGAGCCCTCGCCCCCGGCGGCGCGGCCCGACCCGCGCACCCTCGCCGAGCGGTTCTGGTGCGACTGGCAGGAGATGCTGCCCGAGGTCGCCGCCGCGCTCGGCGACCGCGAGCCCGGCCGGGTCGAGAACCAGCTCTGCCAGCTCGTCGCCGACCTGCACCCGGACCTGCACTTCGCGCTCGAGCGCGGCCAGCGGGCGATCTACGCGCTCGTCGTCTCCGGCCAGGAGGACCCGCGGCTGCGCCCGTTCACCGACGCGTGGAAGGCCGCCGCGCCGCCGGAGGACGCGATCTGGGAGTACCACGACGCGGTCCCGCCGGTGCCCGACCCGACGCTGGTGACCGTGAACCTCGGCGCGCACCGGATCCGGCTCGCCGACGTCCGGGTGGTCGCGCAGGTCGACGCGGCGGAGGGCGTGGTGGACGTCGCCGTGCACCACCCGACGATGGCCGAGCTGGAGCCCGCGGCCCGCTCGGCGATGACCTACCTGCCACTGGACGCCGCGCTCGGCGAGCGGCTCGCGGCCGAGCGGCTGCGCAGGGTGGAGACCGCGGACGCCGCGCCGGCGGACACGATCGGGTTGCTGGAGCTGCGCGAGCTGGTGCACGAGCTGGCCGGTCTGGAACCGCCGCCCCGGCAGCCCGGAATTGTCGGACCCGGCGACTAGTCTTGCGGCCGTGACCAGTGTTGATGACAGTTCCGGCGACACCGCTGACCGGCCGGCCGAAGGTGTGGAGGACGTGCCGTCCGATGTCCGCGAGCGGCACGGCGCGCTGGCCGAGGAGATCAACGGCCACCGCTTCCGCTACTACGTGCTCGACTCGCCCACCATCTCCGACGGCGAGTTCGACGCGCTGTGGCACGAGCTGCTCGCCATCGAGGAGGCCCATCCCGGGCTGGTCACGCCGGACTCACCCAGCCAGCAGGTCGGCGGCACCTTCTCCACCGAGTTCACCGCCGTCGACCATCTCGAGCGGATGCTCAGCCTGGACAACACGTTCGACACCGACGAGCTCGGCGCGTGGGTGGACCGGGTGGAGAAGGAGCTCGGCCCCACGTCGTACCTGTGCGAGCTCAAGGTCGACGGCCTCGCCATCAACCTGCTGTACGAGAACGGCCGGCTCACCCGCGCGCTCACCCGCGGCGACGGGCGCACCGGCGAGGACGTCACCCTGAACGTCCGCACCCTGGAGGGCGTGCCGGAGCAGCTCACCGGCACCGCCGAGTTCCCGGTCCCCGCGCTGGTCGAGGTGCGCGGCGAGGTGTACTTCCGGGTCGAGGACTTCGCCGAGCTCAACGCCAAGCTGGTCGAGGCGGGCAAGCCGGCGTTCGCCAACCCGCGCAACACCGCCGCGGGATCGTTGCGGCAGAAGGATCCCAAGGTCACCGCCAGCCGGAAGCTGCGGATGATCTGCCACGGCCTCGGCAAGCGCGAGGGCTTCGAGCCGGCGCGCCAGTCCCAGGCGTACGAGGCGCTCTCGACGTGGGGGCTGCCGGTCTCCCCGCACACCAAGGTCATCGACAACCGCGACGAGCTGTTCGCGCACATCGACTACTGGGGCGCGCACCGCCACGACGTCGAGCACGAGATCGACGGCATCGTCGTCAAGGTCGACGACGTGGCCGCGCAGCGCCGGCTGGGCACCACGTCGCGCGCGCCGCGCTGGGCCATCGCCTACAAGTACGCGCCGGAGGAGGCCACCACCACGCTGCTCGACATCCAGGTCAACGTCGGGCGCACCGGGCGGGTCACGCCGTTCGCGGTGATGGAGCCGGTCAAGGTCGCGGGCTCCACGGTGGCGATGGCCACGCTGCACAACGCCAGCGAGGTCAAGCGCAAGGGCGTGCTCATCGGCGACCGGGTGGTCATCCGCAAGGCCGGCGACGTCATCCCGGAGGTGCTCGGCCCCGTGGCCGACGTGCGCACGGGCGACGAGCGCGAGTTCGAGATGCCCGCCGTGTGCCCGTCCTGCGGCACCACGCTGGCGTACGAGAAGGAGGGCGACGCCGACATCCGCTGCCCCAACGCGCGGTACTGCCCCGGGCAGCGCAAGGAGCGGCTGTCCTACATCGCCGGCCGGTCCGCGCTGGATATCGAGGTGCTGGGCTACGAGGCCGCGGCCGCGCTCATCGACTCGGGCGTGCTCGGCGACGAGGGCGACCTGTTCGACCTCGACGAGGACAAGCTCACGTCGGTGGAGCTGTTCCGCACCAAGGCGGGCACCCTGTCGGCCAACGGGCAGAAGCTGCTCGCCAACCTCGAGGTCGTCAAGCAGCGTCCACTGTGGAAGGTCCTGGTGGCGTTGTCCATCCGGCACGTCGGCCCCACGGCGGCGCGGGCGCTGGCGCAGGAGTTCGGCTCGCTGCCGCGGATCATGGAGGCGTCGGAGGAGGAGCTGGCCGCGGCCGAGGGGGTCGGGCCCACCATCGTCACGGCCATCCAGGAGTGGTTCGCCACGGACTGGCGGCGCGAGATCGTCGAGAAGTGGCGGCGGGCCGGGGTCCGCATGGAGGAGGAGCGCGACGCGTCCATCCCGCGCAACCTCGACGGGCTGTCCATCGTGGTCACCGGCAGCCTCCAGACGTTCTCCCGCGACGAGGCCAAGGAGGCCGTCCTGGCGCGCGGCGGCAAGGCGGTCGGCTCGGTGTCGAAGAAGACGGCGTTCGTGGTGGTCGGCGACGCGCCGGGGTCCAAGCACGACAAGGCGATCCAGCTGAAGGTCCCCGTCCTGGACGAGGACGGCTTCCGCGTGTTGCTCAGCGAGGGCCCGGAGGCGGCCACGGAGGTGGCCACGATCGGCGCCGAGCCGGAGGCAGCCGAGCCGGAGGGCACCGAGCCGGAGGCAGCCGATTCGGAGGGCACCGATTCGGAGGGCACCGATGGGTGAGTTCGAGATCCGCCCGGCCCGGCCGGCCGAGCTGGCGGCGGTGGGCCGCCTCACCGTCGACGCCTACCGGGCGAGCGGCTACGCGGAGGCCGACGGCCCGTATGCCGTGACGCTGGCCGACGCGGCACCGCGTTCCCGGGAGGCGGAGCTGCTCGTCGCCGTCGACGCCGACGGCTCGCTGCTGGGCACGGTCACCGTCGCGCCGCCGGGCTCGCCGTGGGCCCAGGTGGCGGCGCCGGACGAGCTGGAGTTCCGCATGCTGGCGGTCAGCGCGGAGGCCCGCGGGCGCGGCATAGGCGAGGCGTTGACCAGGGCGGTCGTCGACCGCGCGGCCGAGCTTGGCTTACGCGGCGTCACGCTGAGCAGCTCCGGGCAGATGACCAGCGCCCACCGGCTGTACGAGCGCCTGGGCTTCTACCGGACGCCCGGCGCCGACTGGCAACCGGCCGAGGACGTCCACCTGATCACCTACCGGCTGGACCTTCCGTAGCGCTGGTTGGACCAGTCAGCGACGTGCGGGGTGGACCTGTTCACCGGCACGCCGTCCTGGGCACAGTCATCCCCATGAGCACGACCGACTACGTCCACGGCTACTCCGCTCCTGAGGCGCGCCGGCTGGGCGACCAGGCCGACACCCTCGCCGGGCTGCTGCACGCCGGCACCGCGTACCCGCCGGGCAGCCGGGTCCTCGAGGTCGGCTGCGGGGTCGGCGCGCAGACCGCGCATCTGGTCGCGTCGAGCCCGGACGCGCACCTCGTCGCGGTCGACGTGTCGGCGGCGTCGCTCGCCCAGGCGCGAGCGCGGGTCACGGCGCCGGTGGAGTGGCACCAGGCCGACCTGTACGCCCTGCCGTTCCCGGACGCCTACTTCGATCATCTTTTCGTGTGCTTCGTCCTGGAGCACCTCCGCGACCCGCGGGGTGCGCTGGTGGCGCTGCGCCGGGTGCTGCGACCGGGCGGCACCCTCACGGTGATCGAGGGCGACCACGGCTCGGCGTTCTTCCACCCGAACAGCCCCGCCGCCCAGGCGGCGATCGACTGCCAGGTGGCGCTCCAGTCCGCGGCCGGCGGCAACGCCCTGATAGGTCGCCAGCTGGCCCCGCTCGTGACGGCCGCGGGCTACGCGAACGTGCGGGCCCACCCGTGCCACGTGTACGCCGACCGAACCCGCCCGACCCTCGTGGAAGGCTTCACCCGCAACACCTTCACCTCAATGGTCGCCGGCGTCGGCGCCGCCGCACTGGCCGCGGGCCTGACGACCCCCGCGGAGTGGACCAGAGGAATCGAGGACCTACACCGCACCGCGGAGGAGGACGGCACCTTCCACTACACCTTCACCAAGGCAGTAGCGACAAACCCCTGACCCGCACCGGGATCAGCCGGCGAGCACCACCGCGATGATCCCCGCCAAGTGCGCCAGCCGGGCCACCTCCGCCGCCCGGAACATCGGCCCACCAGGCCGCCCCACCAGCAACACCCGGTCCGGCTTCCCCAGCGGCGTCGCGGCGAGCTCGGTCCCCAGTTCCTGCCACGTCTCCGGCACCCAGCTCTCCTCGCCGTCCAGCACGGTCGCCCGGGCCAGCGGCAGCCACGGCAGGTCCAGGGTGCGCAGCTGGGGCGCCGCCGTGCTCGCGGTCAGCGTCTGCGCGCCCTCCTCGGCCGGGCCGACGACCAGCGCCCACCCAGCCCGGATGATCCGCGGCACGCCCTCGGTGAAGATGGCGAGCCCGTCGTCCGGCTGCTCGGCCACCTGCTCGACGAGCTCGAGCTCGCGGTGCGTGTCGAGCACCCCGGCGTACGGCCGCACCGCGTCGACCTCGACGTCCTCCACCGACTCGGCGGCGGTGATCAGCACGTCCGGCAGCCGGCCCTTCGGCAGCTCCACGACGAGATCGTCGATCGCCACGCCGGAGGTCCGCTCCACGACGTCCACGCTGAGGATGTCGGCCCCGATGCCACCGAGAGCGGTGGCCACCGCTCCGAGCGCTCCCGGGCGGTCCGGCAGCTGCACCCGGATCAGGAAGGACAAAGCGAACGCCTCCTGCGGTTGGTATTGACCACGGCTGGTGCCGGCCGACGATTGTCGCAGACGGCGAGATCATCGTGCGCCCGCCGTCCACGTGCCGGGATCGGCCGGCGACCGGACCAGCCTGCCACCCCGATAACCCGTTCGGGTCGCGATGGGCACTCGAAATAGACTCAGCTGCACCAACTCAGCACATACGCAGGGAGTTCGTCCAGTGCCCAACATCTCGCGCGACGAGGTGGCCCACCTCGCCCGCCTGGCCAGGCTAGCCGTCACCGAGGCCGAGCTCGACAAGTTCGCCGGTCAGCTGGACGTCATCCTCCAGTCGGTGGCCCGGGTCGGCGAGGTCGCGGCCGAGGACATCCCGCCAACGTCACACGCCGTGCCGCTCCAGAACGTCTTCCGCGACGACCTCCCCAGCCCGGGTCTCACCCAGCAGCAGGCCCTGGCCGGCGCGCCGGCCGTCGAGCAGGGCCGGTTCCGCGTGCCCCGGATCCTGGAGGAGGAAGCATGACCACCGAGCTCACCCACCTGAGCGCGGCCGAGCTGGCCGCCAAGATCCACGCCGGCGAGGTGTCCTCGGTCGAGGTCACCCAGGTCCACCTCGACCGGATCGCCGCCATCGACGACACCGTGCACGCGTTCCTGCACGTCAACACCGAGCGCGCGCTGTCCGCGGCTCGGGTGGTCGACGAGGAGATCGCCGCCGGCCGGCCGCCGGTCTCGCCGCTCGCGGGGGTGCCGCTGGCGCTCAAGGACGTCTTCACCACCGAGGGCGTCCCCACCACCTGCGGCTCCAAGATCCTCGAGGGCTGGGTCCCGCCGTACGACGCCACGGTCACCCGCAAGCTCCACGAGGCCGGCATCGTCATCCTCGGCAAGACCAACATGGACGAGTTCGCGATGGGCTCGTCCACCGAGAACTCGGCCTACGGGGTCACCCGCAACCCGTGGGACCTCGAGCGGATCCCCGGCGGCTCCGGCGGCGGCTCGTCGGCCTCGCTCGCCGCGTTCGAGGCGCCGCTCGCCATCGGCACCGACACCGGCGGCTCCATCCGCCAGCCCGCGTCGGTCACCGGCACGGTCGGCGTCAAGCCCACCTACGGCGGCGTGTCGCGGTACGGGCTCGTGGCGTTCTCGTCCTCGCTCGACCAGGGCGGCCCGTGCGCGCGCACCGTGCTCGACGCGGCGCTGCTGCACGAGGTCATCGCCGGGTACGACAAGCTCGACTCCACCTCCATCGACGCGCCCGTGCCGCCGGTGGTCGCCGCCGCCCGCGAGGGTGCCGCCGGCGACCTGCGCGGCGTGCGGATCGGCGTGGTCCGCGAGTTCGCCGGCGAGTGGTACCAGGCCGGCGTCACCGCGGCGTTCGGGCTCGCCGTCGACACGCTGCGCCAGCTGGGTGCCGAGATCGTCGAGGTGTCCTGCCCGCACTTCGACTACGCGCTGCCCGCGTACTACCTGATCGCACCCAGCGAGGCGTCCTCGAACCTCGCCCGGTTCGACGCGATGCGCTACGGCCTGCGGGTCGGCGACGACGGCACCCGCAGCGCCGAGGAGGTCATGGCGCTCACCCGGGAGGCCGGCTTCGGCGCGGAGGTCAAGCGGCGCATCATGGTCGGCACCTACGCGCTGTCGTCGGGCTACTACGACGCCTACTACGGCCAGGCGCAGAAGGTCCGCACGCTCATCACCCGCGACTTCGAGGCCGCGTTCGCCGACGTCGACGTGCTCGTCTCGCCCACCACGCCCACCACCGCGTTCCGCATCGGCGAGCGCGTCGACGACCCGGTGGCCATGTACCGCGCGGACCTGTGCACCATCCCCGCCAACCTGGCCGGCACCCCGGCCCTGAGCGTCCCGGCCGGATTGTCCGATGAGGACGGTCTGCCGGTCGGCCTGCAGGTCATGGCCCCCGCGCTGCAGGACCAGCGCATGTACAAGGTCGCCGCGGCCTTCGAGGTCGCCCGCAACGCCGCCCAGGGCGGTCCGCTGATCAACCGCGTTCCGCAGCTGGAGGTCGCCCGATGACCCGCCCGACGTCACCGTCCACTCCGGACGTCCTCGGCTACGACGAGGTCCTCGAGCGCTTCGACCCGGTGCTCGGGCTCGAGGTCCACGTCGAGCTGTCCACGCACACCAAGATGTTCTGCGGCTGCCCCACCGGGTTCGGCGCGGAGCCCAACACGCAGGTCTGTCCCGTGTGCCTGGGCCTGCCCGGCTCGCTGCCGGTGGTCAACCGGGTCGCGGTCGAGTCGGCCATCCGGATCGGGCTGGCGCTTGGCTGCGACATCGCGCCGTGGTGCCGGTTCGCGCGGAAGAACTACTTCTACCCGGACATGCCGAAGAACTTCCAGACCTCGCAGTACGACGAGCCGATCGCGGTCAACGGCACGCTGGACGTCGCGCTCGAGGACGGCACGGTGGTCTCCGTCGAGATCGAGCGCGCGCACATGGAGGAGGACACCGGCAAGTCGCTGCACGTCGGCGGCGCCACCGGGCGAATCCACGGCGCCGACCACTCGCTGCTCGACTACAACCGGGCCGGCGTGCCGCTGGTCGAGATCGTCACCAAGCCGATCGTCGGCACCGGCGCCCGCGCGCCCGAGGTCGCCCGCGCGTACGTCACCGCGCTGCGCGACCTGCTGCGCGCGCTGGACGTGTCCGACGTGCGGATGGACCAGGGGTCGCTGCGGTGCGACGCGAACGTGTCGCTCATGCCCAAGGGCGCGGACAAGTTCGGCACCCGCACGGAGACCAAGAACGTCAACTCGCTGCGCAGCGTCGAGCGGGCGGTGCGCTACGAGATGACCCGGCACGCCGCGGTGCTGGTCAGCGGTGCCGAGATCCTGCAGGAGACCAGGCACTTCCAGGAGGCCACCGGTACCACGTCGCCGGGCCGGCGCAAGGAGACCTCGGAGGACTACCGGTACTTCCCGGAGCCCGACCTGGTGCCGATCGCGCCGTCGCGGGAGTGGGTCGAGGAGCTGCGGGGCACGCTGCCGGAGCTGCCGGCGGAGCGTCGCAAGCGCATCCAGGCCGAGTGGGACCTGTCCGACCTGGAGCTGCGCGACCTGGTCAACGCGGGTGCCGCCGACCTCGTTGCGTCCACAGTGGACGCTGGGGCCTCGCCCGCCGAGGCGCGCGCGTGGTGGGTCAACTACCTGTCGCAGGAGGCCAACTCGCGGGGTGTCGACCTCGCCGGGCTGCCGATCACGCCCGCGCAGGTGGCCCGGGTCGCGGCGCTGGTGTCCGAGGGGGCGTTGACCAACAAGCTCGCCCGCGAGGTCGTCGACGGCGTGCTGGCCGGCGAGGGCGAGCCGGACGAGGTGGTCGCCAAGCGTGACCTGGCCGTGGTCTCGGACGACACGGCCCTGTACGCGGCGATCGACGACGCGCTGGCCGCCCAGCCGGACGTGGCCGACAAGATCCGCGGCGGCAAGGTCCAGGCCGCGGGCGCCATCGTGGGCGCGGTGATGAAGGCCACGAAGGGCCAGGCGGACGCGAAGCGCGTGCGCGAGCTGATCCTGCAACGCTGCGGCTGATCTCACGGGCCCCGCGAGTTCCCCGGGACTCGCGGGGCCGCCACGTGACCGAGCCGTGCGCGCTCGCTCCGAAGAATCCGCGAACGGACAGCCGCGCCCCCAGGCGCTGGCCTCCGGCCCCGGTTTCCAGCCTACCGGCGGGCAGCGACAGTTTCGGCCGTCCGCGGAGCGGGCCTGTGGACAACACGTTCGCGCCCGCGCCCGGCGCCGCTCATTCGCTCCCGCGTCAGAGGCCGGCGCCGTTCAATCGCCCCCGCGCGGGCGGCCGGCGCCGTTACGATTCCCGGCGCGATGACAGCCAAGTACGGGGTGCTCGGGCCGCTGCTGATCACCGGCCCTGACGGCCGGTGGGTGCGGCTGCGTGGGGTCCGGCAGCGGTCGCTGCTCGCGATGTTGCTCTTCCACGCCAACGAGCAGGTCCCCGCCGACCGGCTCGTCGACGCGCTCTGGCCGGACGTCCCGCCCAAGTCCTACGCCTCCAACCTGCACACCTACGTCTCCCGGCTGCGTGACCGGCTCGGCCCGATCGACCACACCGGCCGCGGCTACCGGCTGCGCGTCGCCGACGACGACCTCGACCTCCTCGTGTTCCGGCGGGAGGCCGCCGCCGGGCGGGCCACCCGGGACCCGGCCGCGGCCGTCGCCCACCTGCGCCGGGCGCTCGCCCAGTGGCGTGACCAACCGCTCGCCGACCTGACCGTGCCGGTCCTCGACGCCGAGGTGGCGCGGCTGGAAGCCGAGCGGTTCGCCGTCTTCGAGGACTGCGTCGACGCCGAGCTCGCCGCCGGCCGGCACCCCGAGCTGGTCGGTGAGCTGCAGGCCGCGGTCGCCCAGCACCCGCTGCGCGAGCGGCTCGTCGGGCAGCTGATGGTCGCGCTGCAACGCTCCGGCCGGCAGGTCGAGGCGCTCGCCGCCTACCGCGACACCCGCGCCACGCTCATCGAGGAGACCGGCCTCGAGCCCGGCCCGGAGCTGCGCGACGTGCACGCCACGATCCTGCGCGGCGACCCTGACCCCGACCCCGGCGCCGGTCCCGCGCCGACCTGGCCCGTCCGCCAGCTGCCCGCAGAGCTGGCCGACTTCTCCGGCCGCCACGACCTCGTCGACGGGCTCACCGACGTGCTGGCAACCCGGCGCGCCCCACTCGTCGTGCTCAGCGGCGAGCCCGGTGTCGGCAAGAGCATGCTCGCCGTCCGGGTGGCCCACCGGGTGCGCGCCGGCTTCCCCGACGGCCAGCTGTTCGCCCACCTCGCCGGCGCCACCGACCCGCGTGAGGTCGGCGAGGTGCTCGCCGACCTGCTGCGGACCCTCGGCGTCACCGGCCCCGCGATCCCCGACGACCTCCACGCCAAGGCCGCGGTCCTGCGCAGCAGGCTCGCGGACAAGAAGGTCCTGCTCGTCCTCGACGACGCCGCCGACCCCGCCCAGATCCGCCCGCTGCTCCCGGGCACCACGGCCAGCGCCGTGCTCGTCACGAGCCGCCGCCGGCTCTCCGGGCTCGCCGGCGCGCACCGCGTGGTCGTCCCGCCGTTCACCGACGCCGAGGCCGGCGAGTTGCTGGAGCGCGTCGCCGGCGCTCGGGTCGGCGGGGACCCGGCCGGCGCCGAACGCATCGCCGCGGCCTGCGGCAACCTGCCGCTCGCGCTGCGGATCGCGGCCACCCGGCTGTCGCTGCGCCCGCAGCTGCGCCTGGGCGAGCTCGCCGACCGGCTGGCCGACGAGCGGCGCCGGCTCGACGAGCTCACCGTCAGCGACCTGCAGGTGCGCCCCGGCCTCGCGCTGAGCTACGAGGCGCTGGCCGAGCCGGCCCGCTACCTGTTCCGGCTGATCGGCATGGTCGACGTCGCCAACCACCCGGCGTGGGCGCTCGCCGTGCTCCTCGACGGCCCGGAGGGCGAGGCCGCGGTGGAGGAGCTCGTCGAGTCGAGCCTGCTCCAGCCGGCCGGCGTCGACGCGTGCGGCGAGCCCCGGTTCGTCATGCACGACATCGTCCGCGCGTTCGCCACCGAGCTCGCGCTGGAGCGCCCCGGCCTCCCGGAGCGCGAGCTCGCCGGCACCCGGCTGATCTACGCGGGCTTCGCACTGACCGACCTGCTCGTCCGGCGGCTGCCCCGGGTGTCGCCGCTGCCCGACCCCGCCGAGGACCTCCCGGCGCCGCCGCTGCCCGCGGACACGCTGCGCCGGGTGCTCGCCGACCCGGAGGCGTGGTTCGCCACCGAGCGGCAGACCCTGGTCGCGGGGATCGGCCGGCTGTGCCGGGTCGACGAGTTCTGCGACGGCCAGTACGTCATCGCGGCGCGGATGTTCGACCGGTTCGCCGCGTACCTGTGGCTGCACGGCTACTACGCCGACCTGCGCTTCTGCGCCGACGCGCTCACCGGTGCCGCCCGCGCCAGCGGCAACGACGCCGTCGAGGCCCGCGCGGAGGCCGTGCTGGCCCGGCTGCTGCACGTGCGCGGCCGGTACGCCGAAGCCGTCGGCAAGTACCGCTGGTGCGTCGACCGGCTGGCCCGCGTGGACGACCGGCGCACCGGCGCGTGGGTGCTCACCAACCTGGCCGACTGCCTCACCGGGCTCGGCGAGCCGGACGAGGCGCTGCGGCTCGCCGACCGGGCGGCCGCGCTGTTCGCCGGCGACGACTTCGCCACGCTGTCCGTGCTGCGCGCCCGGTCGGCGGCGCTGAACCGGCTCGGCCGGCCGGCGGAGTCGGTGCGGATCGACACCGAGGCGCTGGACGTCGCCCGGCGCGGCGGTGACCCGAGGACGGTCGCGCGGGCGTTGCAGAGCCTCGGGTGGAGCCTGGCGCTCACCGGCTCACTGGACCGGGCGGCGGTCGCGGTGCAGGACGCGGTGGCGTTGCTGCGCCGGACGACCGAGCGTTCGGCGCTGGCCCGCGCGCTGCGCACGCTGGGCGCGATCCACGCAGGGCAGGGCCGGCGGGACCGGGCGGTGGAGGCGTTCCTGGAGGGCCGGCGGATCGCCGAGGAGATCAACGAGCGGCCGCGCGAGCTGTCCTGCGCGCGGGCGCTCGCGGCGAGCTGGGTCGGCGCCGG
>NZ_DASWSJ010000263.1:0-29002 GCF_036402745.1 Actinophytocola sp.
ACCCAGCTCGTGAGTAGGTGACCGGCCATGAACACGCCAACCCGGCGAGAGCAACGCAAGGCACGACGCGCCCTGCTGCGTCAGATCTTCACGGTCGGCTGCGCCCTACTGCTCGCCGCGGCCGCCCAGCGCTGACACGAAGCCGGCCAACGCGGCGCGGTCGAACACAAGGATGGGGCCACCCGCGTTCTTCGAGTCGCGGACGGCCCCAGCCTCAGCCGGCCAGGCCAGCTCAACACAGTTCGTGGGGTTGCTCCGGCTACTCTTCCTCCAGCTCAAAGATTGCGGCTGGACGTTGCGCATGACGGTCCTCTCGCGACGCCCCCAACTCACTTGCCAGGGTGGCAAGCCAAGAGCGGGACTGTCCCTCATCCAGCGCAACTTTACTCAACTCGGTGACGGTCGTGCGGAACGCCGTGATGGTGTCCTCGCGCTCCAGGAACAGCACCGAGGTCATGTTCTCCATGAACAGAACCGGGTTGATCTCGGTGAACTCCATGAGCTGGAACGCTTGTTGACCTGCGTGAAACCCGGCTGCTTCGGGGACGACGCGAATTTCGACATTGTGTCGCACAGACATGGCCAACAGATGGTGCACCTGGCCGGACATGACCTCCTGACCACCACCGGTACGGCGAATCGCGTACTCGTCGATGAAGAACGTGCAATCCGGCGGGCGCTTCCCATCGAGCACCTCCTGCCGCCGCAAGCGAGCCTCGATCCGCTGCTGGGTCTCCGCGCCCGGAATCGATGGATTGGCTGCCATGAGCGCGCCCATGTACTCGGCGGTCTGCAGCAATCCTGGTATGACCACCATTTCGAAGCTGCTGATCGCGATCGCGGAGTCCTCCTGAGCGCTGAGCGTCGTCAGCTCCGGCGGGAGGCGGTTGCCGTACTCCTGCCACCAGCCGAGTTCCGTTGCGCGCCTTGCCATCCTCATCAGCTCCCGGCGCTGGGCGCCGGTGATGCGCAGGACGCCCAGCACACCCGACATGAGCTCGGCACTGACCGGCCGTTTGCCGGATATCATCCGGCTCACCATGCTCGGCGACCAGTCGAGCTCGCGTGCCAGCTCGATCTGACTCATGTCGATGGCTGCCATCCTGCGGGACAACGCCAAACCAAGTTCCCTGGACCGAATGGTCGGTTCTAGATCGTTCATACATTCGAACCTAGAACGCGAACCGGCCCGTCCGGGACAACGCCGCGACGAATTCACTCAGAGGGAGTCTGCAATTGTCTGCAATTGCGGACGCGCAATTCAGAGCAACATCAGACCGCGACATCAGACAGGGATGACCGTCGGCACGATCATGGGGCGTCGCCGGTAGGTGTCCGCCACCCAGCGGCCCACCACGCGGCGCACCGACTGCGCGATCCGGTGCGAGTCCGTGATGCCCTCGGACTCCAGGTGCGACAGGTCCATCTCCACCAGCGCCACGACCTCGTCGAGTGCCTTGGGATCGTCGGAGAAGCCGCGACCGGAGATCGTCGGCGGGCCGAGTGCCCGTCCCGTGTTGGAGTCCACCGCGACGGTGATCGCGATGAAGCCGCCCTCGCCGAGAATGAGCCGGTCGGACAGGGTGGACTCGCCGACGTCGCCGACCGAGAGGCCGTCGACGTACACGTGGCCCACCTCGACCCGGCCGGTGATCCGCGCGCGGCCGTCGATGAGGTCGACGACGACGCCGTCCTCGGCCAGCACCACGTTCGCCGCCGGCACCCCGGTGGCCACCGCGAGCGCCGCGTTGGCACGCAGGTGCCGCCACTCGCCGTGCACGGGCATGACGTTGCTGGGCCGCACCGCGTTGTAGAGGAACAGCAGCTCCCCCGCCGACGCGTGGCCGGACACGTGCACCCGCGCGTTGCCCTGGTGGATGACGTTGGCGCCGAGCCGGGCGAGGCCGTTGACCACGCCGAACACGGCCGTCTCGTTGCCGGGGATGAGCGAGCTGGCGAGCACGACCGTGTCGCCGGGCCGGATGCGGATCTGCCGGTGCTCGCCGCGGGCCATCCGGGACAGCGCCGACAGCGGCTCGCCCTGCGACCCCGTCGACACGAACAGCACCTTGCGCTCGGGCAGCTCCATGGCCTCGTCGAGATCGACGAGCAGGCCGTCGGGCACCCGCAGCAGCCCCAGCTCGGTGGCGATGCCCATGTTGCGCACCATCGACCGGCCGACCATCGCGACGCGCCGGCCGTGCTGCTGGGCGATGTCGAGCACCTGCTGCACGCGGTGCACGTGGCTGGCGAAGCACGCGACGATGACGCGCTTCTCCGCGCGCGCGATGACGTTGTCGAGGACCGGGCCGATCTCGCGCTCGGCCATGACGAACCCGGGGACCTCGGCGTTGGTGGAGTCGACGAGGAACAGGTCCACGCCCTCGTCGCCGAGCCGGGAGAAGCCCGCGATGTCGGTGAGCCGGCCGTCGAGGGGCAGCTGGTCGAGCTTGATGTCGCCGGTGTGCAGCACCAGCCCGGCCGGCGTGCGGATGGCGACCGCGAGCGCGTCCGGGATGGAGTGGTTGACCGCGAAGAACTCGCAGTCGAACTCGCCGAACGAGCGGCGGCCGCCCTCGACGACCTCGACCAGGGTCGGGTTGAGCCGGTGCTCCTTGCACTTCGCGGCCACGAGCGCGAGCGTGAAGCGGGACCCGACCACCGGCAGGTCCGGCCGCTGGCGCAGCAGGAACGGCACGGCGCCGATGTGGTCCTCGTGCCCGTGGGTGAGCACGATGGCGTCGATGTCGTGCAGCCGCGGCTCGATGGCGCGGAAGTCCGGGAGAATGAGGTCGACGCCGGGTTGCTGGTCCTCGGGGAACAGCACCCCGCAGTCGACGATGAGGAGCCGGCCGCCGTACTCGAAGACGGTCATGTTGCGGCCGACCTCGCCGATCCCGCCGAGCGCGACCACTCGGAGGCCGCCGTCGGCCAACGGGGGCGGCGGCTCTATCTGTCCGTATGTCACCGATGAACCTGCCCGGCGCTCGTGTGTGTGGTGGTGGCGACGTACGCCGCTGCGGCGTCGGCCTGGGCCACCCTGGCTGCGGCCACATTGGACGGTGGCGCGTCGGCGAGCGGCACGCCCGCGTCCCCGAGGTCCGCCGCGATGACCGCGATCTGCTCGGTGGTGGCGGGGGGGAGCGGAAGCCGCGGGTCGCCGGCGTCCTGGCCGCGCAGCCGCAGCGCGGCCTTGCCGAAGATGACCCCGCCGACCCGGCCCATGGCCCGGCACACCGGGAGGAGTCCACGGTGGACGGTGCGGGCGGTGCTGACGTCGCCGCTCTCGTAGGTCTCGAGCAGGCGCCGTAGCCGGCCGGCCACGACGTGCCCGATGACGCTGACGAAGCCGACGCCGCCGACCGAGAGCCACGGCAGGTTGAGCGCGTCGTCGCCGGAGTAGTAGGCGAGGTCGGTGCTCGCGATGACCTCGCTGCCGGCGAACAGGTCGCCCTTGGCGTCCTTGACCCCCTGGATGCGCGGGTGCTCGGCGAGCCGGCGCAGCGTGTCGACCTCGATGGGCACGACCGAGCGCGGCGGGATGTCGTAGAGCATGTTGGGCAGCCCGCTGGCGTCGGCCACCGCGGTGAAGTGCGCGAGGAGGCCGGCCTGCGGGGGGCGCGAGTAGTACGGGGTGACGACGAGGAGGCCGTGCGCGCCGGCCTGCTCGGCCTCGCGTGCGAGGTGCACGGAGTGCGCGGTGTCGTAGGTGCCGACGCTGGCGACCACGCTCGCGCGGTCCCCGACGGCGTCGACGACCGCGCGGACGACGTCGCGCTTCTCGTCGTCGGAGGTGGTCGGCGACTCGCCGGTGGTGCCGTTGACCACCAGGCCGTCGTTGCCCAGGTCGACCAGGTGGGCGGCGAGCCGCTGGGTCGCGTCGAGGTCGAGCTTGCCGCTGGCGTCGAACGGGCTCACCATCGCGGTCAGCACTTGTCCGAACGGCCGTCCTGGCCTGGCGGTCGGGCACGTGTTCATGACCAAGACGCTACCTCTTGGACCAACCGGCTATCACTTCGACGCGACGTAGGACCGGGTCAGCTGCTTGCCGTCGGCGCGGTAGAGGACGCAGATGACCGAACGGTTGTCGTTCCAGCCCTTCTCGGTGGGGACGACGGCGCGGTAGCGGACCGCCTGCTTGTCGCCTTCCAGGAGGTCGGACCGGAAGATCAACGTGCACAGGGGCTCGGTGAACGCGGTCAGCTGGTCGGCGCCGGGGTACTTCGAGTCGGGGAACTCCTCGTACTCCTGGGGCACCCGCAGCTGGACCTCGGAGTGGTAGAACTGCAGGTCGTGGGGCTCGGCGCAGTCCACCTGGGCGCTTGCGGTGATCCGCTGGCCCTGGGCCAGGCGGCCGTTGACGCAGGCGCCGGCCGGGTAGGAGCTCCAGCTCAGCTCGGGGAGGGTGCCGCCTTTTCCGTACGTGATGGCCGGGTCGAGGTTGGCCGGGCGGCCGCTGTCCGCGGCGGGCTGGACGGCCTGGTGGGTGAAGAAGCCGCCGAGGAAGAGGCCGGCCGAAACGGCAGCGACGATCGCTATTGTGAGCACCGACCTTGCGGGAGAGCGGTGCTCTCTGTTGGGGGCGGTGCTCCATTTGGTGATCGGGTACGGGGCTGGGCCGAGCCGGCTGGTCTCGGCGGCCGCGAGGCCCGCGGGTGGGGTGTAGGTGGCCTGGGCCAGGAGGCCGCGGACCTGCTCGGCGGACGGGCGGGCGTCCGGGACCTGGTTGAGCAGCCCCATGATCACCGAGGCGAGCGGGCCCTGGCAGCGGGTGAGGTAGGGGACCTCGCTGACGATCGCGTGCATCGTGGCCGCCGTCGACGAGCGCTCGAACGCCGAGTGGCCCTCGACGGTGAAGAACAGCACCGCGGCGAGGGCCCAGAGGTCGGACTTGGCGTCGGCCTCCTCCCCCTTGATCCGCTCGGGTGCGAGGTAGGTCGGCGAGCCGACGAGCACCCCGCTGGTGGTGAGCCGCGGGTCGTCGGTGGACTGGGCGATGCCGAAGTCGGTCAGCTTCACCCGGCCGTTGGGCAGGACCATGATGTTGCTGGGCTTGACATCCCGGTGCACCACCCCGGCCGCGTGCGCCGCCTCGAGCGCGGAGAGCAGCTGCTCGGCGAGCCGCGCGACGGCGTCGGGTGGGAGCGGGCCCTGCTGGCGGACGATCGCCGAGAGCGTGGGCGCCTCGAGGAGCTCTATGACGATGTAGGTGTCGCCGGACTCCTGGACGACGTCGTACACCGTGACGACGCCGGGGTCGTTGAGCCGGCCCGCGGTCCGGGCCTCGCGGAGCACCCGCTCCTCGAGCACGCTCCGCTCGTCGTCGGGCACGCCCGCGGGCAGGTGCAGCTCCTTGACCGCCACCCGCCGGCCTATCGTGCGGTCCTCGGCCAGCCAGACGATGCCCATGCCGCCGCGGCCGATCTCGCTCAGCAGGGTGTACCGGCCGGCGATCACGCGTGGCCCGGCCGGGACCGTCTGCGTCGGTTCCTGTGTCACCTCGACCTCCTCCGCACCTCCGACCGGGCAGAAGGATGTCAGGTTCCCCTGGGTTCGCAGGCGCCGGGCGTTCAGAAGCTCCGGGTGAGACCCTTGACCCGCGCGACCGCGTCCTGCTCGCCCTCGAAGTCGAGGACGACCTCGTCGCGGCCGAACGCGAACAGCAGCAGCTCCCCCGGCTCGCCCGTGACGAGCACCGTGTTGGGCCCGCGCTTGACGACCGCCTCCCGGCCGTCGGGCGTGCGCAGCACGAGGCCGACGGGGCTGCGGCGCAACGTCATCTTGCCCGCACGGGTGACGCCGGCCCACAGCACGGCGTCGCGCTCCGGATCGGGGTCGCGGGGCTTCCAGCCGGGCTGGGCACGCCGGACGTCCTCGTGGTGGACGTAGAACTCGACCGAGTTGACGAGCTTGTCGACGGCCGGGATCCGGGTCGGCGAGAGCGCGGGCGGCCCCTGCCGGACGAGGTCGACGAGCTCGGCCCACGGCCTGCGCGCGTAGGTGTCCTGCACGCGCTTGGTGTAGCCGGCGAGGGGTTTGATCAGGATGCCGGGCGCGGCGTCGGGCCGCCGCTCGCGGACCACCAGATGGGCGGCGAGGTCGCGGGTCTGCCACCCCGTGCAGAGCGTGGGCCGCTCGGGCCCCAGCTCGGTGAACAGGTCGCAGAGCGCCGCACGCTCATCGGTGGAGACAGCCATACGCCGAGCCTAGCCGTGGGTAGCTCACTGCTGCCGGAGCTGGACCTTGTCGAGCTGCCGGTTCTGCCGGCTGGCGACGAGGCAGTAGACCGTGCGGTCGCCGCCGTCGTCGGAGTTGTCGTTGGCCGCGTCGTCCCAGGACCGCTTGGTGGGCAACAGGGTGAGGTAGGACAGCGCCTGCTCCTTGTCCGGCGCCGCCACGACGGGCGAGCGGAAGTACAGCGAGCAGGAGGACTCGGCGATCCCGCGGAGCTCGCCGCCGGGATAGGTGAAGTCCGCGTCGGAGGGAAACAACGGCAGCTCGATGACCTCGAACTCGTGCGGGTCCTCGCAGGCGCTGTTGCTGTCCGACGGGTAGCTGCGGCCCTTCTCGAACCGCGCGGTGGGGCAGGCGCCCTGGCTGAGCGCGAACTCCGGGATGTCGCCGCCGCCCTTGCCGTAGGTCAGCGTGGCGCCCTTGGCCGCGTCGACCGGCGGCTCGTCGACGAGCAGGGCCTTGCCGGCGAACGCGCCGCCCACGAACGCGCCGACCACGAGCACCGCGACGAGCACGACCGGCCAGCGCCTGCGGCCCGGCGCGGTGGGCGGGCGGCCGGCGACCTGGGTCGCGTTCGGTGTCGCGTTCGGGTACAGCGCGGTGCCGCCGTTGTAGCTCGCGTGCGGCACGGTCTGGGTGCCGGCCGGCGGGGTGTGGGTTGCTTGGGCGAGCAAGCCGTGGACCTGGGCGGCGGACAGGCGCGCCTGCGGGGTCTGGTTGAGCAGCCCCATGATCACCGAGGCGAGCGGGCCCTGGCCGCGGGTGAGGTAGGGGACCTCGTTGAGGATCGCGTGCATCGTGGCGGCGGTGGACGAGCGCTCGAACGGCGAGTGGCCCTCGACGGCGTAGAACAGCACGGCGGCGAGCGCCCACAGGTCGGAGCCGGCGTCGGCCTCGCCGCCGCGGATGCGTTCCGGCGCGATGTAGCTGGGCGAGCCGACGAGGATGCCGCTGGTGGTCAGCCGCGGGTCGTCGGTGGACTGGGCGATGCCGAAGTCGGTCAGCTTCACCCGGCCGTTCGGCAGGACCATGATGTTGCTGGGCTTGACATCCCGGTGGATCACGCCCGCCGCGTGCGCGGCCTCGAGCGCGGACAGCAGCTGCTCGGCCAGCCGCGTGACGGCGTCCTGGCGCAGCGGGCCCTGCCGGGCGACGATCGCGGAGAGCGTCGGGGCCTGGATGAGCTCCATGACGATGTAGGTGTTGCCGGACTCCTGCAGGACGTCGTAGACGGTGACGACACCCGGGTCGTTGAGCCGGCCGGCCGCGCGGGCCTCGCGGAGCACGCGCTCCTCGAGGACCTTCCGCTCGTCGTCGGGGACGCCGGCGGGCAGGTGCAGCTCCTTGATCGCGACGCGGCGCCCGATCGTGCGGTCCTGGGCCAGCCAGACGATGCCCATGCCGCCGCGGCCGATCTCGTCCAGCACGACGTAGCGCCCGGCGATCACCCGTTGCGGCGTGGTCTGCTGCTGTTCCGGCTGGCTCACGCGCGGAATGCTACTGCGCGCCACACTGTCGTCATGGCCGCTTGGATCCTCCACGTCGATCTCGACCAGTTCATCGCGGCGGTCGAGGTCCTGCGGCGGCCTGAGCTGCGCGGGAAGCCGGTCGTGGTGGGCGGCACGGGCGACCCGACGCAGCGGGCGGTGGTGGCGACGGCGTCCTACGAGGCGCGGGAGTTCGGTGTCCACTCCGGAATCCCGCTGCGGCTGGCCGCGCGGCGGTGTCCGGACGCGGTGTTCCTGCCGCACGACCCGCCGGCCTACGACGCGGCGTCGGCCGAGGTGATGGCGGTGCTGCGGTCGTTCGACGCGGTCGTCGAGGTGCTCGGGTGGGACGAGGCGTTCCTGGGGGTGTCGACCGGGGACCCGTGGGCGTTCGCCCGCGCGATCCAGGAGGCGGTGCTGTCGCGGACGTCGTTGTCGTGCTCGGTGGGGATCGGGGACAACAAGCTGCGCGCGAAGCTGGCGACGGGGTTCGCGAAGCCTGCCGGGGTGTTCGAGCTGACCAGGGACAACTGGGTCGCGGTGATGGGCGACCGGCCGACCGAGGCGCTGTGGGGCATCGGCCGCAAGACCGGCCGCAAGCTCGCGGAGCTGGGCTACACGACGGTGGCGCAGCTGGCGCGCGCCGACCCGGCCGTGCTGGCCGCGCGCCTCGGGCCGACGATCGGGCCGTGGTGCCGGACGCTGGCGCTGGGCGCGGGGAGCACCGAGGTCGTGAGCACGCCGTGGGTGGCGCGGTCGCGGAGCCGGGAGACGACGTTCCAGGAGGATCTCGTGCTGGCGGCGGACATCGCCGCGCAGGTGTCGCTGCTGGCGCGGCGGGTGGCCGAGGACGTGGTGGCGGAGGGCCGGCCGGCCGCGCGGGTGGCGGTGAAGGTGCGGTTCGCGCCGTTCTTCACGCACACGCGGAGCATGACCCTGCCGTCGCCGACCAGCGACGCGGCCGACCTGGAACGCGCCGCGCTGGAGGTACTCGCCCGCTTCGAGGACGACCGGCCGGTGCGGTTGCTGGGTGTGCGGGCGGAGTTCGCCAGCTAGAGCGGGGTGACCTCGTGGCCGGCCTCGCGCAGGGCGAGGACCGCGCGCTCGAGGTCGGTCGCCTGCACGAGGACGTGGTCGGTGTCGTAGGTCGAGACGGCGAACAGGCTAACGCCGGCCGCCGCGAGCTCGCCGGCGAGGGCCGCCATGATCCCGGTGAGCGCGAACTCCAGCGGGCCGCGGACCGAGAGCAGCCGCCAGCCGTCCTCCCGGGTCTGCGCGCCGGGGGCGACGCGGGTCGGGCAGATGACGGTGACGCCGTCCGGCGAGCTGATGACCGAGACGACGACCGGGCCGCCGAGGGTGAACAGATCGGTCGGAGGGACGCTGCCGGCGGGCAGGCGCAGGACGGTGTAGTCGCCGGCCCCGACGTCGACGACCAGTCTCCGCATCGCGTCAGCCCTCGGTGACGAACGGGCTGGAGGCGACCTCGGTGCCGTCCGGCAGCGTGGAGATGACGAAGTCGTCGAAGACGTTCGTGGCCGCCTTGTGCAGCTGGCGCAGGCATTCCACGGCGAGCTCGCGGATCTCGACGTCGGCGTGCTCGCTGGCGCGCATGGCGATGAAGTGGCGCCAGGCGCGGTAGTTGCCGCTGACGACGATGCGAGTCTCGGTGGCGTTCGGCAGGACGGCGCGGGCGGCCTGGCGGGCCTGCTTGCGGCGCAGCGTCGCGTTGGGGACGTCGGCGAAGTGCTCCTCGAGCCCCTGGAGGAGGTCGGTGTAGGCGGCGACGCCGGCCTCGGCGGCCTTGAGGAACTTCTCGTGCAGCACCGGATCGCTCGCGATGACCTCGGGCTCGACCATCTTCGCGTGCTTTTCGGGCACGTAGCGCTGGGAGAGCTGGCTGTAGGAGAAGTGGCGGTGGCGGATCAGCTCGTGGGTGAGGCTGCGCGAGATGCCGGTGATGTAGAAGGTGACGGTGCCGTGCTCGAGGACGGAGAGGTGCCCGACCTCGAGGATGTGCCGCAGGTAGCCGGCATTGGTGGCGGTGACGGGATTCGGCTTCTTCCACGACTGGTAGCAGGCGCGCCCGGCGAACTCGGCGAGCGCCTCGCCGCCGTCCGCGTCGGTGGACCAGGGCACGTCGGCGGGAGGGAAGAACTCGGTCTTCGCGATGAGCTGCACCTTGGGCGACACCGTCTCCGTCATGCCTCGCACTTTAACCGCGCCGAACCCACCCCGAGGACGCCGACACGAAGTCCGCCGGCCCGGGAGCGATCAGAGGCGCTCGCTCGTTCTCTTCAGGAGACTCCGCCATCGTGACATCACCATGACGTCTCCGGCACTTGACTGATGTCAGATCTGACGTCATAGTGACATCATGGATCTCACACCGTATGTCGCCGCCTTGCGGGAGGACCTCTCTACGGCTGCCTCCGCCGGCGACGAGAACACCCGGCGCGCGGCCGCGGTGCTCGCCGCCGCGCTCGAGCCCGCCGCGCGGCTGGCGATCATGAACGCCCTTTCCGACCTCGCCGCCGAAGTCACCGCCTCGCTGGAGGATCACGTCGTCGATGTGCGGCTCGACGGGCGTGACGTGCAGGTGGTCGTCACCAGCACCGCCGCGCCGCATGAGCCGCCGCCGCGGGCGGAGGAGCAGCCGCCGGACGAGGGCGGGGACATGAGCCGCATGACGCTTCGGCTGTTCGAGCAGCTCAAGAGCAAGGCCGAGCAGGCCGCCGCGGCACAGGGGGTGTCGCTGAACACGTTCGTGCAGCAGGCCCTTCAGGGGGCGGTGCACGGCAAGGGCCGCGGTGGCCGTGGCAAGGACTGGGGCCGCTACGGCTGGAACGAGTGGGCACAGGAGCACAAGGGCGGGCAGAGCTCGTCGTCCTCCCGAGTGCATGGCTGGTACGAGGGGTGAACCAGATGACCGAGGATGCCGAGGACGTTGTCCGGCAACAGAGTTTCGAGACCGACGGGCCTGTCGAGATCGACGTGAGCACGGGGCCGGGGCGCATCGAGGTGCGGCTCGTCGACGAGCCGGGGGTGCACGTCGAGGTGCGGCACGACCCGTCCGGCGCCAGCCCGTTCTCGCAGGGCGTGTCGAGCCTGGTGTCGTGGCTGGGCAACCAGTTCGGCAACCAGCTGGGCGACGTGATCCCCGCGAGCGTGCCGGCCGAGGCGGTGCGGCAGACGCGCATCGACCTCAGCGGTGGGCGGCTCGTGGTGCGCGCGCCCAAGGAGGTGCAGCTGCGCAACGTGTCGGTCGCCGTGTCGGTGCAGGCGCCGGTGGGTAGCCACGTCACGGCCAAGTCCGGCTCGGGTGACGTCGTGGTCAGCGGGGCGGTCGGGCGGCTGGAGCTGCAGACCGGGTCGGGGCGCATCAGTGCCGACCAGGCCGAGGGCAGCGCCAAGATCGACACCGGCTCCGGCGTGGTGCGCCTGGGTCCGATGGCGGCCGGCGTGCGGGCCAAGACCGGCAGCGGCGACGTCGAGATCACCGCGATCGGCGGGGTCAGCACGGTGGTCACCGGCAGCGGCGACATCTGGCTGGGCGCCATCACGAGCGACGTGCTGGCCCGGACGGGCAGCGGCAACGTCACGATCGCCGACGCGTCCGCCGGCCAGCTCGAGCTCCACACCGGGTCCGGCGCCATCCGCGTGGGCATCCACGAGGGCAGCCCGGCGGAGGTCGACCTGTCCTCCGGCTCGGGCGAGGCCCGCAGCGATCTCGACCTCACGGTGAACCCGCCGTCGTCCGCGCCCGGGCTGCGGGTTCGCGGACGGACCGGCTCCGGCTCCGCGCTGGTGACCACCGCGGCGGACTGAACGTTGGCGGACACGCCTTCGCAGGACATGCATTCGCGGACACGCTTTCGCGGATACAGGGGGTGGAGGAGGCCGGGTGGCGCGCAGCTCCGCGCGTCACCCGGCCTCTTCGCGTCTCCCCGCCTCTTCGCTTCTCCCGGCCCGGTAGCGCATGACCAGCCCCACCACGACGGTGAGCGGCGCGGCGACGCAGGCGACGTAGAGCAGGATCAGCGGCAACCCCGGATGCGGTCGCATGCCGCCCACCGAAGGCAGCTCCGAGTTGAACGCGAGCGACGGCTTGACGTGGTGCCAGCGCGTGACCTCCAGGTACATCAGGTACCAGGACCCCGCCCACCCGAGCCCACCGAGCCACGTCACCAAGCGCATGCCGTCCACCATGCCACCGCGCCAGCCAAGGACCACCGCGTCAGCCGAGGACCACTTCGTCAGCCGAGGACCGCGCGTAAGGCCGGGGCCAACGAGCCCCTGTCCTCGGCCTCGACCTTGTCCAGCTCCAGCCACTCGGCCATCACCTGGAGCTCGGCGGCCAGCTCGGCGGCCACGCGGGGGGCGTGGGCCGTCGGCTCGGCGAAGGCGCCTCGGACGCGGAGGACGCCGTTGCCGCGGTCCGTCTTCAGGTCGACACGGGCCACCAGCTCGCCGTCCAGCAGGAACGGGAAGACGTAGTAGCCATAGACCCGCTTGGGCTCGGGGACGTAGATCTCGATGCGGTAGTGGAAGCCGAAGATCCGCTCGGTCCGCGCGCGCTCCCAGATCAGCGGGTCGAACGGGCACAGCAGGGCCCGGCCGACCACCCGGCGCGGCTGGCGGGCGTCGACGTGCCGGTACGCCGGGTGCGACCAGCCGTGGACGGCGACCTCCTCCAGCAGGCCCGCCTCGACCAGCTCGGCGACCGCCTGGCGGCTGCGTTCCGGCGGCTTGATGCGGTAGTAGTCGCGCAGGTCGGGCTCGGTGGCGATGCCGTGCGCGGTGGCGGCGCGCAGGGTCAGCTCGCGGATGGCGTCCTGTGTGGACAGTTCGGGCGCGCCGTGGATCTCCGGGGGCAGCACGCGCTCCGGTAAGTCGTACAGCCGCTGGAAACCGCGCCGCGCGCCCGTGGTGAGCTCCCCCACGGCGAACAGGTACTCGCACGCGTGCTTGACCGACGACCGGTTCCACCAGCCGCCCCCGGCGCGCCGGCCGGTCATGCCGAGCTCCTGCTCCAGCGGGCCGGCGCCGATGGGGCCGAGGTCCTTGACCGCCGCGAGCACGTCGTCGAACAGGCCGGGCGAGCCCTTGAGCAGGGACGCGTACCGCTGGCCGAGGCGCTGCTCGTAGCCGCGCATGCGCCAGCGGAACAGCGGCCAGTCCTCGACCGGCAGCAGGCTGGCCTCGTGCGCCCAGTACTCGACGAGCATGCGCGGCCGGCGCGGCCGGTGGTCCCACGCGGCGTCGTCGACGAGCGCCGCGGGGTACGCGCCGAGCCGGCTGAACAGCGGCATGTAGTGCGCGCGCACGGCGACGTTGACCGAGTCCAGCTGGATGAGCCGGACCCGATCGAGCACGCGTTTGAGGTGCCGGCGGGTGACCTCGCCGGCCGGCCGCGCGTCCACGAAACCCTGTGCCGCCAAGGCGGTCCGGCGCGCCGCGGCCGCGGTGATCGTGGTGGTCATCTCGCTGTTCCTTCCGGGACCTTGGCTCGGCTTTCCGCGCGCACCACGAGGACGACCGCGCACAGGACGATCAACCCGCCGGCCAGCTGGGCGATGCCGAACCTCTCGTCGGCGAGCGAGACGCCCAGCAGCACGGCGATGACCGGGTTGACGTAGGCGTAAGTGGCCACAGTGGACACCGGGAGCCGGCCGAGGGCGTAGACGTAGGCGCTGAACGCGAGCGAGCCGAACAGCACGCAGTAGACCCAACCGAGCCAGGAGCTGGTGCTGACCGCGGCGAGGTGGAGCTGCTCGCCGCGGACCGCTCCCCCGGCGGTGAGCACCAGGCCGCCGACGAGCATGCCGACGGCGGAGAAGGTGACCGGGTTGGGCGGGACGGGTAATCGCGAGCCGGCGACCGTGCCGCACGCCCAGCCGAACGCGGCGAGGAGTACGAGCCACGGCCCCCACCACGCGGCGCCGTGCGCGCCGGCGACGGGCCCGCCGACGAGCAGGACGACGAGGCCGACCACCCCGACGAGCACGCCGACCAACGTGACCCGCGGCGGCCGCTCCCCGACGACCCGGCGCAGGACGACGACGTAGAGCGGGATGCTCGCCACGAGCAGCGCCGCGAGCCCGGAAGCAACATGCCGCTCGGCGACGACGACCAGCCCGTTGCCCCAGGCCGGCAGCAGGATGCCGACGAGCGCGGCGGTGCCGAACTGCGGCAGGGTCATCCGGAACCCGGCCGGCCCGGCGAAGATCAGCACCGCCAGGCAGAGGAGGACGCCGGACACCGCGAACCGCGCGCCGGCCGAGAGCAGCGGCGGCATGGTCTCGACACTGAACCGAATGGCGAGGTAGGTGGACCCCCACACGACGTACACGACGCCGAGCGAGGCCCACGCGAGCCACGTGGGCCGGGTGGCCGCCGCGGGGGTGTCGATCACGATGTCACTCACACCGACACGATCGCACGAACCACCGACAAAAACTCGCCGGTTACCGGGGTGGGCGGGCGCGAGCGGCGAGGTTTCGTCGCCGGGGCGGGCCGGGTTCGTCGTCGGTGGTGACGCGGGCAGGTCAGCGGGGGCGGAAGACCGAGCCGGTGATGCCCTCGACACCCGTCAGCGTCGCCACGCAGCGGTAGATGTCGCGGTTCTTCTCGCGGTCGTCCGGGGTCGGGGGCAGGATCTCGATCGACCAGCGGTCCGCCGCGTAGTCCAGGGCCTCGCCGAAGCGGGAGGCCAGCATCGTCTCCTTTGCGCAGACCTTCCGGACCGTCGGGTTCTTGGCCAGGAGGTCCTGGAACGGGTCGACCACCTCCGGGGGCACCACCGCTATCGCAAAAGTCTCGTAGACGTGGCCCTCCTCGCAGGGCAACGCCCGGATGCTGGTCAGCTGCCCCTGGATCAACACGATCCCGCTCCAGCACTGCGCCCGCTTCGTACACTGCGCCTGCGCGTCGGGCACCTCCGCAGCCGGGCAACCCGCCGTCACCGTCGGGACGCCGAAGCGGTCCTCGTTGGTGGGCGCGGTGGGCGAGCCGCCGGCCGCGACGCGGGCGCCTGTGCCGGAGCCGGGGTCGCGGATGGCGAAGTACCAGACTCCCGCCAGCAGCACCAGGACCGCGGCCAGGGCGGCGCCGGCCAGGACCAGTGGGCGCCGGCGGGACGGAGGCGGTGTGGTCGCGGCGGGACCCGGAACCGGGCCGCTACCCAACGCCGGGCCCCCACCCACAGACGACGGAGGAGCCGGCGGCGGCGAAGGAACACCCGGCCCGGCAACCGTCATGACCGGCGACGTCACCGCATGCCGCGGACCGGTGAAGTCGCCGACCGTCAGCTGGCTCAGGTCCGCCCGCAGCGCGGCCGCCTCCTGGTACCGGTGCGCCGGGTCCTTCGCCAACCCGCGGCGCAGGATCCGCATGAACTCCGGCGCGATCCCCGGAATCTCGTCGATGGGACCGTCGTGCCGGCGGACGATCTCCGGCACGCTCAGGTCCCCGGTCGCCGGGAACCGCGGCGGGTAGCCGGCCAGCAGCGTGTACAGCGTCGCCGTCAGGGCGTAGACGTCCGACTGGACCGTCGGCGGGTGCAGGTGGAACGCCTCGGGCGCGGCGTACGCGGGGGTGAGCGCGGCCAGCGTCACCGACGAGTCGCGGCCCGCCTCGACCAGCGCCGCCAGGCCGAAGTCGGCGAGGCCCACGGTGCCGTAGCGCTTGACCAGAATATTTCCCGGCTTGATGTCGCGGTGCAGCACGCCGAGGTCGTGCGCCGCGGCCAGCGCGTCGGCGAGCTTCTGGCCGATCTCGGCCACCTCGCGCGGGGACATCCGCTCGCGCTCGGCCAGCGACCCGCCCGGGCACAGCTCCATCACCAGGTACGGCCGCGCGTCGGGCAGGACACCGGCGTCGTAGATCTCGACCACGTGCGGATGCCCGGACAGCCGCCCGGCGGCGCGAACCTCGCGGAGGAACCGGCGCTGGTCGCGGTCGTCGAGGATGACCCGGGTGTCGACCTTGATGGCCACCTCGCGGTCGATCGTGACCTGACGCGCCCGGTAGACGACGCCGAAACCGCCGCGCCCCAACACATCGATGATCTCGTAGCCCGGGACGGCGACAGCGGTCACGCGCCGAGCGTACGGGTCACGGCCAGCTGAGGATTCTTCGCATCCCGGCCCCGGTAGGTTGCCGTTCATGGCCGATGCCACCGTCCGTCCCGCCGTCCCCGCCGACGCCGCGGACATCGCCCGCCTCCAGCTCGACACCTGGCGCGCCGCCTACGCCGACCTGCTGCCCGCGGCGGTGCTCGCCGAGCTCGACCCCGAGGAGACCTCGCTCACCTGGCGGCAGACGATCGAGCAAGGTCCGGCACAGGTGTTCGTCGCGCTCGAGGGCGACTGGCTCGTCGGGTTCGTCGCGGCCGGGCCCGCGCCGGAGGACGAGACGGCGAGCGCCGACGGGTCGCCGGCCAAGGACTCGGCGACAGTTGCCCTGGTCAGCACGCTCCTCGTGGAGCCACGGTGGGGCCGGCGCGGTCACGGCGGGCGGCTGCTGGCCGAGGCCGGACGGGCGATGTCGGCCGCCGCCGCGACTCGGGGCGTCGCATGGGTTCCCGAACGGGACGAGGCGACGCTAGGGTTCTACGGTCGCGCAGGATGGGTTGTCGACGGCACGGTCCGTACGCTGGACGCAGGCGGGCGTCCTCTGCGCGAGGTCCGCATGACCGGCACTCTCCGTATCGAACTGGCCTGACCGGGCGACATCCTTAGGTAGGCTGACCGCCGGTATCCGACGACGCAAGGGGTTTTCCTGGTGCTTGCGTGGCTGTGCGTCACTCTCGGTGTCGCCTTCGGCTCCGCGCTCCTACCGCTGATCAGTATCGAGATCTTCCTCGTCGGGCTCGCCATGCAGGAGCCGCGCATCCCGTGGCTGGCGCTCGGCGCGGTGGTGGCGATCGGCCAGGTCAGCGGCAAGCTGTTCTACTACTACGGCGCACGCGGCCAGCTCCACCTGCCGCACTGGCTGCACCGCCGGCGGCGGGCCGACCGCCCGCTCACCGCACGCAAGGTCCGCTGGCAGCTGCGGACCAAGCGCTTCCGCGGCTGGGTCGAGGCCCTGCGCGAGAAGTGTCACCGGCACCCGCGCTGGATGGTCGGCACGTACGGCGTCAGCTCCGTGCTGGGCCTGCCCCCGTTCATGGCGACGTCGGTGCTGGCGGGGATGGTGCGGATGAGCTTGTCCGCGTTCGTCGGCGCCGGGCTGGTCGGCCGCTTCATCCGGTTCAGCGCGGTCGCCGCCTCACCGGCCCTGTTCGCCGGCTGGATGCTCTGACCGCCGAGCTGCGCACCGGCCGGCTGTCGCTGCGCCGCCCCGAGCCGGCCGACATCGACGCGATCCTCGCCGTGCACAGCGACCCGCGGGCGGTCGCGCACAACCCGTCCGACGCGCTGGCCACCCGCGCGGAGGCGGCGGAGCTCTACGCCCGCTGGAACCAGCACTGGCGCGACGCCGGGTTCGGCTACTGGGTCGTCCGGCGACACGACGACCCCCGGCCGCTCGGGTTCTGCGGCGTGAAGATCTGGCCCATGCGGGACCAGCGCACGCTGAACCTCTTCTACCGCCTCGACCCCGAATGCTGGGGCGACGGCATCGCCGGCGAGGCGGTCGCGGCCGTCGTCCGCTGGGCGGCCACGCACCGGCCCGGCCTGCCCGTCATCGCCAGGGTCCGCCCGGCGAACATCGCCTCCCAGCGGGTCGCCCTGCGCGCCGGCCTCATCCGCGCCGAGCACCTCGACGCTGAGGGCTACGACGGCCTCGAGTGGGCCTACACGACCATCGCCTCGGCGGTCTCCGGCACCAGGGCCACGCGCACGTCGTCGGGGCGGTAGTCGGTCAGCGGCACCGCGAACACCGCCGTCGCCTGGCCGGTGTCTGTACCGGTGTCGGTGTCGGCGGCGTAGGTGAGGATGCGCCACTCGCCCTCGTCCCAGTGGTCCAGCAGGTCCGACCGCAGCCGGCCGACGACCGAGCGGTACGCGCCGCTCTTCTGCAGCTGCTGCACGGTCGACTCCAGCGGGACCGTGACCTCCCGGTTCGCCAGCGGGTGCGACAGGCGGACCCGCCACCGGCGCAGCGGCAGCAGCCACAGGTGGTCCAGCTCCGGCGAGAGCATGACCACCGCCGCGCCCTCGACCACCGCGACCAGCACGAGTGGCCCCGCCGACGGCCACCAGCCGCTGCCGGACCCGGCCAGCACGCCGAGCGCGACCAGCAGGCCTGCCCGCAGGAAGGCGCGTCCGCGCACCGGGGTGTGCTTGTCGCCGAGGCACCCGCACGACGACTCGGGCGCCTTCACCTTCGCGTAGGTCAGGTAGCCGAGCATCCCGGCGCTGAGCGCCACCGCCAGGTACGCCTCGACCGCGAGCACCGGCGGCAGCACCAGCACCGCGCCCACGACGAGCTCGACGCCTGCCACCGCCCGGTAGGCGCGCACCACGTGCCGCTCGCCGACCAGACGCTTGAGCGCCGACCGCCGCGCGGCCTCGGGGGTGCGGAGCTTCAGCACGCTCGCCCACAGGAGCACGCCGCCGAGCACGAGCTGCTGCACGCTCGCCAACGATTCGATCACCACAGTCCTCCAGTCCAGGGCCCGGGGGCCACCCTCGCCGCGTCCGAGCCGCGCGCGAGGGTGGCGGATCGGGGCATGGCTAGGCCGCCGCGTAGACGGTGGCCAGGTCGACCTCGTTGGTGTCCGGGCGCCAGGCGCCGATCACCTGCGCGTGCTTGCCCACCTGCAGCAACGACAGGTCGCTGACCGCGGGCGTGCTGTTGTAGACCGCCGCGGTGGTGCCGGCGACGACGTGGCCGACGATCCGGTCACCGTGGTGGTCCAGGTGCATCATGTTCCGGCCGATGGACGTGATGTGCACCTGCAGGTTGACGATGTTCAACCAGATGGCGTCGGCTGCGAGCGTCCCGTCCGGCATGCGCACGCCGCGGGCGTACAGACCGTCGCCGACCTTGGCCGCGTCCGAGGTCGTCGGGCGCAGCTTCCACACGCTGGTGGCGCCGGTCAGGTGGATCTGGTGCATGCTGCGGTCGGAGCTCGTGACCATCAGCAGGCCCTTCTGGAGGCTGATGATCCGGCCCTCGACGAAGTTCGGGTCGGGGGCCCCGGCTTCGACGTCGAGCTTCCTGGCGGCGGCCGCCGCCTCGGGTGCGAACGAGCCGATCGTGCTCGCGCCGACCACGGTGGTGGCGGTGCCGAGCACCGCGCTGCTGAGGAACTTCCTGCGGCCCAACGAGTCCATGTCTGGCACCTCCTAGCTGTGAATCGAGACGGGCATGATCCCGCTGGACAGGTTGCCGATCGCGCTGTACGCCGACGGCGTGAGGTCGAGCAGCCGGTCGGTCGCGCAGTTGCCGGAGCAGCACGAGCGCTCGCTGCACCAGAGGTCGGTCTGCGGCCCGCAGTCGGCGATCCTGACGGCGATCTCCGTGGTGCCGCACAGGTTCTTCACGTAGAAGGTGTGCCCGCAGGTCCGGCGTAACAGGGTGTCGCCGCAGGTGTCCGGCCGGGTGATGGCGAAGCAGGCGTCGGACGTGTTCGGCCAGGCGCAGTGACGGCTGCCGGAGGAGCAGTTGCCACACGCGCCGCCGCCCGCGGAGCCGCAGGGGCCCCAGCCGGCACCGCAGCAGAACCACGAGGTCTCCGCGGTCGTGGGTGCTCGCTGATCTGGTGGTGCCATGGTCATTCCCTTCGGGGGTGCCCTGGCATCGACCGGATCCGCGCGCGTTTCAGGCACGGCGAGCTGGGGTGGGCCCGCGCACGGGCCCACCCCTACTCTCGTCTGGCCCTCTTCGCGCGCGGGTCCCGGTGGAGATGGCAGGGTGGGACTTTCGCACGAACAGACGGGAGTTGGTTAGCTACTGACGGTTCGACGCTACTTGGTGACCCTTGATCTCACACCTGCCAAGCGGCGTAGCCGAGCGGGGCAACCGGCGCAACTTGGACACCGTTTTCCCAGATAGAACGTTTCATCGTCGAGCCGACCGCGTCCTCCCAGTCACGCGGGCTCGCGGTGATCAGCTCGTCGGGCACGCTGCTCACGTTGCTGTTCGGGCTGTCCGCGCTGGCGACCAACGCACCGCGCCGGAGACATGCTCTCGGGTTGGACGGGCTCGCTCCGCCGCTGGATGACGAACTGTGGGCCGCGGAGGCCAAGAACGCCGTGCAGGCCACGGCTCGCGCTCAGTTGACGATCGCGGAGGCGGCTCGGCGGGCGAACCACACGATGGCCCGGTTCCTGCTCGCCGGGATCGTCCTCGAGATTTGCGGAATCGCCTGCATCACCTGGGCCGTCGTGGCGTTGATCAGCTCAGGGTGACTTCCGGGCCGGCGCTCGGGCTACAGGTCCAGCACGTTTTCCAGGCCTACCGTCAGGCCTGGGCGGTTCAGGATCTCCCGCACGCCCAGCAGCACGCCCGGCATGAACGACTTCCTGTCCAGCGAGTCGTGGCGGATCGTCAACGTCTCGCCCTCGCCGCCGAACAGGATCTCCTGGTGGGCCACCAAACCTGCCAGGCGGACCGAGTGGACCCTGATGTCCTCGACCAGCGCGCCGCGCGCACCGTCCACTTCGGACGTTGTCGCGTCCGGGGGCTTGTCCTGGCCCGCGGCCGCGCGGGCTTCCGCCACCAGGCGGGCGGTGTAGGCCGCCGTGCCGGAGGGGGCGTCCGCCTTGCCCGCGTGGTGGAGCTCGATGATCTCCACCGACGGGTAGTACCGCGCGGCCTGCTGGGCGAAGCGCATCGACAGGACCGCACCCAGCGCGAAGTTGGGCGCCACCAGCACGCCCAGCTCCGGCTTCGGCTCCAGCCACTGCCGGATGGTGTCGAGCTTGTCGGCACCGAAACCCGACGTGCCGACGACGCACCGGATGTCCTGGTCCACGCAGAACCGGATGTCCTCCATCACGACATCCGGGTGCGTGAAGTCGACGACCACCTCGGCGCCGGCGTCGGCGACGTCGAACATCCGGTCGCCGACGTCGATCATGGCGACGACCTCCAGGTCGCCCGCGGCCTCGACCGCGCGGCAGACCTCCGCGCCCATCCGGCCGCGCGCGCCCAGCACGCCTACCCGGATCGGGTTGTCCTCGGAGCGAGCCAAGAGCGGGTCACCTCGCCACTTCGGCCGGCACGTCGTCCGGGTGCGCGTAGGGCCCCACCAGCGCCGTCGCGACCGGACGGGTGAGGAGCTGGCCGGCCAGCTTCGCGACCTCCTCGGTGGTGACCGACTCGATGTGCTCGAGGGTCTGCTCCACCGTGAGGTACTCGCCGTAGGACAGCTCGCCCTTGCCGATCCGCGACATCCGCGAGCTCGTGTCCTCGAGACCCAGCACGAGGCTGCCGCGCAGCTGTCCCTTGGCGCGCTCGACCTCGGCGTCGGTCAAGCCCGAACCAGCCACATCGCCGAGCACCTCGTGCACGACGCCGGCCACCGAGCCCAGCCGGTCCGGCTGGCAGCCCGCGTACACCGACAGGTGCCCGGTGTCCGCATAGGACGCGACCGACGAGTACACCTGGTACGCCAAGCCGCGCCGCTCACGAACCTCCTGGAACAGGCGCGAGCTCATGCCGCCACCCAACGCCGTGTTCAGCACGCCGAGCACCCAACGGCGATCGTCGTGCCGGTCCAGGGCCCGGACGCCCAGCATGAGGTGCGCCTGCTCGGTGTCGTCGGTGTGCAGCACCAGCTTCTGCGGCGCCGCGATCCGCGCCCGGCCGGTGCGCGGGCGACCCGGCGGCCGGTCCCCGACCAGCCGGTCGCGGAGCAGCCGGCGGGCGTGCCGCAGCACCTCGCCGTGGGTGATGTTGCCCGCGGCCGCGAGGACCATGCGGGGCATCGCGTAGCGGCGCTTGTAGAAGCCGTGCAACGAGCCGCGGGACATCGAGGTGATCGACTGCTCGGTGCCGAGCACCGGCCGGCCCAGCGGGTGGTCGGTGAGCAGCGCCTCGATGAACGTGTCGTGCAGCAGGTCCTCGGGGTCGTCGTCGCGCATGGCGATCTCCTCGAGGACCACGCTGCGCTCGGTCTCCATGTCCTTCTCCGCCAGCAGAGCATCGAAGACCACATCGGACACGAGGTCCATCGCCAGCGGCAGGTCGCTGTCGAGCACGTGCGCGTAGTAGCACGTGTGCTCCTTGGCGGTGAACGCGTTGAGCTCACCGCCGACCGCGTCGATCTCCTCGGCGATCTGCACTGCCGAGCGCCGCGCGGTTCCCTTGAACAGCAGGTGTTCCAGGTAGTGCGCGGCCCCCGCGACGGACTGCTGTTCGTCGCGGGAGCCGACGCCGACCCAGATGCCGACCGAGGCCGAACGGACACCCGGGACCTGCTCGGTGATGACCCGCAGGCCACCGGGCAACACGGTGCGCTTGACCACGCACCCGCCGTCGGTCCGTTCCAGGACCCGGGTGCTTCCGTTCTGAGCGGAGCGAACGTCGTTACGTGCCAACGAACTTACGCCTTGGCAGGCTCGTCGGACGTCGAGTCGGCCGGCTTGGCGTCGGCGTCCTCGTTGACCAGCACCAGGCTGATCTTGCCCCGCTGGTCGATGTCGGCGATCTCCACCCGGAGCTTGTCGCCGACCTTGACCACGTCCTCGACCTTGCCGATGCGCTTTCCGTTACCCAGCTTGGAAATGTGCACCAGACCGTCCTTGCCCGGCAGCAGCGAGACGAACGCGCCGAACGCGGCGGTCTTGACCACCGTGCCCAGGAACCGCTCGCCGATCTTGGGCAGCTGCGGGTTGGCGATCGCGTTGATCATGTCGATCGCGGCTTCCGCGGACGGGCCGTCCGAAGCACCGACGTAGATCGTGCCGTCGTCCTCGATCGAGATGTCCGCGCCGGTCTGCTCGGTGATCGAGTTGATCATCTTGCCCTTCGGGCCGATGACCTCGCCGATCTTGTCGACCGGGATCTTCACGCTGGTGACGCGCGGCGCGAACGGGCTCATCTCGTCGGGCTTGTCGATGGCCTCGGCCATGACCTCGAGGATGGTGAGCCGGGCGTCGCGGGCCTGGCTGAGCGCCCCGCCGAGCACCTCGGACGGGATGCCGTCGAGCTTGGTGTCCAGCTGCAGCGCGGTGACCAGATCCTTGGTGCCGGCGACCTTGAAGTCCATGTCGCCGAACGCGTCCTCGGCACCGAGGATGTCGGTGATCGCCACGTACCGGGTCTCGCCGTCGACCTGGTCGGACACGAGGCCCATCGCGATGCCCGACACCGGCGCCTTGAGCGGCACACCGGCGTTGAGCAGCGACATCGTCGAGGCACACACCGAGCCCATGGACGTCGAGCCGTTGGAGCTGAGCGCCTCGGAGACCTGGCGGATGGCGTACGGGAACTCGTCACGCTTGGGCAGCACCGGCACCAGCGCCCGCTCGGCGAGCGCGCCGTGGCCGATCTCGCGCCGCTTGGGCGAGCCGACCCGGCCGGTCTCACCGGTGGAGAAGGGCGGGAAGTTGTAGTGGTGCAGGTAGCGCTTGTGCGTCTCGGGCGACAGCGAGTCGATCTGCTGCTCCATGCGCAGCATGTTCAGCGTGGTGACACCCAGGATCTGGGTCTCGCCGCGCTCGAACAGCGCCGAGCCGTGCGCCCGCGGAATGATCGCGACCTCGGCGGAGAGCTGGCGGATGTCGGTGATGCCGCGGCCGTCGATGCGGACCTTGTCACGCAGGATCCGCTGGCGGACCAGCTTCTTGTTCAGCGCCCGGAACGCGGCGCCGACCTCCTTCTCGCGACCATCGAACGGGCCGCCCTCGACCGCACCGACCCGCTCCAGGGTGGCGGCCTTGAGCTCGTCGAGCTTGGCCTCCCGCTCCTGCTTGGCCGGGATGGTCAGCGCCTGGGCCAGCTCCTCGGACATCGCGGCCTCGACGGCCTCGAACGCGTCCGGCTGGTAGGCGGGGTAGGTCGGGTAGTCGCGGGTCGCCTTGGCGGCGACCTCGGCGAGCCGCGCCTGCGCCTCGCACAGCACCTTGATGAAGGGCTTGGCGGCCTCGAGACCGCCGGCCACGACCTCCTCGGTGGGCGCGACGCCGCCGTCGGCGACGAGGTCGAGCACGTGCTCGGTGGCCTCGGCCTCGACCATCATGATGGCGACGTCCTCGCCGACGATGCGGCCGGCGACCACCATGTCGAAGGTGGCCTTCTCGAGCTGCTCGTGGGTCGGGAACGCGACCCACTGCTCACCGATGAGGGCCACCCGCACGCCACCGACCGGGCCGGAGAACGGCAGGCCGGCGAGCTGGGTGGACGCGGACGCGGCGTTGATGGCGACCACGTCGTAGAGGTCCTGCGGGTTGAGACTCTGGATGGTGATGACGACCTGGATCTCGTTGCGCAGACCGTCCACGAAGGACGGGCGCAGCGGGCGGTCGATCAGCCGGCAGGTGAGGATGGCGTCGGTGGACGGCCGGCCCTCGCGGCGGAAGAACGAGCCGGGGATGCGGCCCGCGGCGTACATGCGCTCCTCGACGTCCACCGTCAGCGGGAAGAAGTCGAAGTGCTCCTTCGGGTGCTTGGACGCGGTGGTGGCGCTCAGCAGCATGGTCTCCTCGTCGAGGTAGGCCACGACGCTGCCGGCGGCCTGGCGCGCGAGGCGCCCGGTCTCGAAGCGGATGGTGCGCTTGCCGAAGTTGCCGTTGTCGATAACGGCCGTCGTCTCGTGAACTCCAGCTTCGCTGAAGTCAGTCATCTAGTTACTCCTCGTCTTCGCGGGCGCGCACACCCCATACGGGGCACAGGGCGGGAGGATCGCAATCTCACGAGGCCGGTCTTCGATCGAAGCCCCCGGGGCGGAAGCAGCGGTGCTGCTCGGCTGAACCCGGGAACCACTACCGAGGACCGGCGAACTGATCCCCGTACGCGGCGCGCATTGCCCTTGGTTTTCTTGTATAGACATCGGGGGAGCGGCCGGTTCGACCACTCCCCCGATGGGGTCTATCGGCGCAGGCCGAGTCGCTGGATCAGCGACCGGTAGCGTTCGATGTCCACCTTGGTCAGGTAGTTGAGCAGTCGGCGGCGACGGCCGACCAGCAGCAACAGACCCCGACGCGAGTGGTGGTCGTGCTTGTGCACCTTGAGGTGCTCGGTCAGGTCGCTGATGCGCTTGGTCAGCATCGCGACCTGGGCCTCCGGCGAGCCGGTGTCGGAATCGTGGACCCCGTACTCGGCCAGAATGGTCTTCTTCTGCTCAGTGGACAGCGCCACTCTTGGTTCTCCTCGAGGGTGAGATGTGCCGTGCGGTCCCGATCGGGATTGCAGGTGCCGGCCGCCACGGACCGCAGCCGGACCCAAACACCGAGGTTAGCAGGTGGGTCGTTAGCCCTGCTTACTGGCCAGTGTGACGCGGTCGAGCGCGGTGTACACCGGTCCGCCGTCGCCCTGGTCGCTGCGGAACAGGACCACCTCGGTGGCCGACCACCAGGTGCCGAAGTAGTCCGACAGCGCGTGCACCGCGCGGATGGCGCTCTGGCTGCCCGCCGCGCCCCGGCGCCAGCGGGCGACCGTGACGTGTGCGGAGAAGTCGTACTGGTTGGCGTTGTTGTCCGCGTTCAGCGCGGCCGCCAGCGTGCGCATCGCCGTGGCGTCGCGGCCCTCCATCGGACTGACCCCAATCCACAGTACGCCCGGGAACCGGCCGGCACCGCGAAGCCGCACCCGCGCGGGGGCGAGGCCGGCGGCCTGCCGGCGGAACCAGGCGCCGCGCCGGTCGGCGTGCTCGCGGTCGCCGTAGAAGCCGAGGGTGATGTGCCAGCGTTCGGGCGGTACCCAGCGCAGCTCGGTCTCGGTGGCGCGGACGTCGCGGAGGCGTTCGACCAGCTCGGCGCGCACGGAGTTGGGCAGCTCGATGGCCGAGAAGAGGCGGACCACTATTGAGGCTGACCCGCCCGTCGCAGTAGGTCGGCGAGCTCGGGGAACCTGCCGTTGAGCAGAGTAGCCGCGGCGGCGAGGTCGCCCGCCTCGGCGACCCGGCGCAGCGCGGCCACGGCCACCCGGTCGTTGCGTCCGATGTCGACCGGGAGGTTGTCCCTGGTGACGGACGGCCGCGAGGCGCGGACCTCCTCCAGGGCACGCATCATGGCGTCCTTCTTGCCGGCCGCCACGTCCGGCACGAGGATCTTGCGCTCGAGCATGATCAGCCGGGCGAGGACCGCCGGGTTGCCGATCTTGGCGCGGCGGCCGCTCATGACCTGACTGAGCATCGGCGCACTGATGCCGAGCACGTCGGCGAGGAACGCCTGAGAGATGTCGAAGGCGACCACCAGGCGGCGGACCCGGTCACCCAGGGGCTCGCCGTACCACTCCCGCTGCAGAGCGAGATTGCGCTGGACGATCTTGTGGTCCTCCACCTTCGCCTCTCCCCTGATTTTCCCCTGGTTCGCGCCTTGGTTTGCGCAGCCCCAGCACGGGACCTCACAGCATCTTGCCAGGCGGGTGGGAATTGCGTGGTGGATCCTGACAGGTGTTCGCATCTGCACGTATTCGTGGGTAACCCGACCGGGTGATCGCGTGGGACCACGGGTCAGCTCAGGAGCTCCCGGGTTCGGCGGACGTCCTTGTGCATCTGGGCCACCAGCGCCTCGGTGGAGTCGAAGCGTTCCATGTCCCGCAGGCGGGCGGTGAAGTCGATCGCCACGCGCTGGCCGTAGAAGTCCTCGTCCACGTCGAGGACGAAGGCCTCCACCCGGCGTTCGCGGCCGGAGAAGGTGGGGTTCGTGCCGACCGAGATCGCGGCCATCAACGGGGGCCGGCCGGTCGCGTTCAGGAGGGAGAAGCGTCCTGCGTAGACACCGTCGGCCGGGACCGCGGCGAATCGCGGGGTCGACAGGTTCGCCGTCGGGAAGCCCAGCTCGTGGCCGCGCCGGTCGCCGCGGACGACGATGCCCTCCAGGCGGTGCGGGCGGCCCAGGGCGGCGGCCGCGGCGGTGACGTCGCCGGCGTTGATGCAGGCCCGGATGTAGGTCGAGGAGAACGTGATCTCCGAGTGTGGCGACGAGTTGGGCACGGTCACGAGCTTGGCGCCCTCGACGGCGAAGCCGAAGCGCTGGCCCAGCTCGGCGAGCAGCTCGACCTTGCCCGCGGCGCGGTAGCCGAAGGTGAAGTTCTCGCCCACCACGACCGCGGCCACGTGCAGCTGCTCGACCAGCACCTCGTGCACGAACTCGTCGGCCGGCACGCGGGACAGCTCGAGGGTGAACGGCAGCACGCAGAAGACGTCGATGCCCAGCTGTTCGACGAGCTCGGCTTTGCGATGCAGCGTGGTGAGCTGGGCCGGATGACTCCCCGGGCGGACGACCTCGGCGGGGTGCGGGTCGAACGTGACGAGCACGCTCGGCAAACCACGCTCGTGGGCGAGCTGCACCGCGCGGTGAATCAGCTCCTGATGCCCCAGATGCACCCCGTCGAACACCCCGATGGTGGCCACACACCGTCCCCAGCCACCGGGAATGAACTCCAACCCGCGCCACCGTTGCACGCCGCCACCCTACGCAGCCCCACGCCGGGACGGCGTGTGACACGAACAACGCCGTCGAGGCGACCCCGGCCGGGACGCCTCGGCGGGCCCGAGGTAGCGACCGCGCACCACCACGGGCGACGCCGTGACCTAGGCGGGCACGCGGCGTCGCGGTGTGTGGCAGGGGCAGCCCGCGGCCACCGCCACCCCCTCCGGTGTCTGCGCCGCCACTCGCTCCACCTCCGCCAGGATCGCCAGGCGCTCGTCCGGTCCTATGTAGCGGCCGCGGGCCACCACGCCCGACACGGCGGTCGTGTTGGTGATGTCGTGCAGGGGGTTGGCGTCGAGGATCACCAGGTCCGCGGCGTGGCCGGCGGCGATGCGGCCGGTGTTGGTGCCCAAGTACCTGGCCGGCTCGGCGGTGGCGGCCTGGAGCGCGGCCATCGGGGACAGCCCCGCCTCGACCAGCAGGGCCAGCTCGTCGTGCACCGAGAAGCCCGGGTAGACCGCGACCGTGCCGGTGTCGGTGCCTGTCATGATCGGCACGCCGTGCTGGTGCATCTCGTGGACGGTCCGCAGTCTGTGGTCGAACATCGCGGCCCACTCGGCGTAGGTGCCGGGGGCGCGGTCCTTGAGGTAGAAGTCGGAGAGCGCGAACTGCATGCTGCCGATGGCCGACGGGGGCAGGTACTTGTCGCGTGGGTCGTTGCCGATCACCAGGGTGTGGGCGTTGTCGAGGCCGCGGTGCATGACCAGCGTCGGCACCTGGCGGGTGCGCCGCCGGGCGAGCTTGCCGTAGAGCTGCCGCGCCTTGACCTTGTTGTAGCTGTTGGCGGCGGTCCACTCGAGCGGATGAATCGCCTTGAACCAGCCGCTGTAGTCGCCGAGCTCGAGCCGGATGCGGGCGATCTCGGCGCGGATCCTGGCCTCCTTGCTGGACGTGTCGAACGGTGCCCAGAACATGTGCTCGACACTGGCCTGACCGAGGTCGGCGATCTCCTCCATGGGCACCTCGTCCGGACAGTGCCCGGCGAACGGGATGCCCAGGCGGTGCGCCTCGGCCGCGATGGCGCGGTAGGCCGGGCGCGACACTCGCGAGTAGACCTTGATGAAGTCGGCACCCGCGTCGCGCTGCTGGCGCACGGCCTGGCGCGCCTGCTCGGGGTCGGCGACCTGGATGACGTCGAGGAACGCGGGGTCCCAGATGGACGGTGCGCCGTCGATGATCTTGCTGCCGAGCGTGTAGCGCGGGCCGAGCAGGGTGCCGGCGTCGATACGGGCGCGCCAGTCGCGGGCGAGCGGCGAGCCGGCCATGTCGCGGACCGTGGTGACGCCGTTGGCGATGTTGAGCGCGGGGTCGATGCCCTCGGCCTGGGCATGCGCGTGCATGTCGGCGAGGCCGGGGATGACGAACTTGCCCCGGAGGTCGACCACGCGCGCCCCGCCCGGCGCCGGCCCGCGGCGGACGTCGGTGATGCGATCACCGTCGATCACCACGGTCAGGTCCGGCAGCACCTTGCCGGAGTGCGGGTCGATGACGGTGGCATGCGTCAACGCGGTGCCTCCCGTGCGCGCGCGGTCGGCGACGGCCACGGCGGGCCTGGCGAGCACTCCGGCCGCCCCGGCGGCCACCCCTGCGACGATGATGCTCCGGCGGGAGATTCGCGTTGTCATACCCAGAGACTGCCGGAGCCCGGCGCGAAGATCACTGGGGTGCACCCCCGAACCCGGGGTAAGGAAAACCCCACCCCTAGTCCGCCTAAGGCCTGTCTCGTAGATC
>NZ_DASWSJ010000264.1:0-25912 GCF_036402745.1 Actinophytocola sp.
AAAAGAAAACGTCGTTCCCCGGTTGGACGTGCCGACCCCGGGTAGCCGCTCTGGGACCGCCACCTGTCTCCGGAGGAGGTGTGGCCGTGGCGCTGGCCGACAGGACCGAGGGCGGGGCATCCCCCGGCGCGCTCGAGGGCGTCCGGGTCGTGGACATGTCGACCGTGGTGATGGGTCCGTTCGCAACCCAGATTCTCGGCGACCTGGGCGCCGATGTGATCAAGGTCGAGCCGCCGGGCGGCGAGCCGACCCGGCACGTGTTCCCGCAGCGGCACCCGGGAATGTCCGCGCTCTCGATGAACGTCAACCGCAACAAGCGCAGCCTCGCCGTCGACCTGAAGAACCCGAAGGGCGTCGAGATCCTGTTCGAGCTGCTGGACACCGCCGACCTCCTGGTCACCAACCTGCGCTCCGGCGCGCTGGACCGGCTCGGCCTGGGCTACGAGCGGCTCGCGGAGCGGTTCCCCCGCTTGATCTACTGCCACGCGCAGGGATTCCGGTCGGACTCGGCGCTCGCGAACCGGGCCGCGTACGACGAGATCGTGCAGGCGGCGTCCGGGTTGGCCGACCTGATGCGCCGGGTCACCGGCAAGCCCTACTACGTGCCGACGATCCTGGGCGACAAGCTGTGCTCGCTCACCATCGTCTACTCGGCGCTGGCCGCGCTGCACCGCCGGGACCGGACCGGGCGGGGCCAGCTCGTCGAGGTGCCGATGACCGACACCCTGCTCGCGTTCAACCTCGTCGAACACCTGGAGGGCTACACCTTCGAGCCACCGCTCGGGCCGATGGGCTTCGGCCGGTCGGTCACGCCCACGCACCGGGCGGTCCGCACCAAGGACGGCTGGGCGTGCATCCTGCCCTACAGCCTCAAGAACATCCACGACTTCCTCGCCGCCGCCGGCCGCGCCGACCTCGCCGGCGACCCGCGGTTCACCACGCCGGCCGGGCTCGCCGAGCATCGCGCGGAGCTGTACGAGCTGATCGAGCGGATCGCGCCGGAGAAGACCACGGCCGACTGGGAGGCGCTGTGCGTCGAGCGCGGCATCCCGTTCTCGCCGGTGCTGGACATAACGAAGGTCACCGAGGACCCGTACGTCACCGAGGGGAACCTCATCCGGGAGGCCGAGCACCCGACCGAGGGCACCTACCGGATCGTCCAGCCGCCGGTTCGCCTGTCCGCCAGCCCCGCCACCGTTCGCCGGCATCCCCCGCGCCCCGGTGAGCACAGCGCCGAGGTGCTGGCCGAGCTCGGCCACCCGCTGCGGGAGATCCAGGAGCTGGCCGCGGCCGGCGTGGTGGCCGCCGAGCTCGCGGAAGGCCGTTGAGATGCGCGCCGATCAGGTCGTCCGCCAGGTCGCGACCCCGCTGACCACGCCGGCGTTCCCGTTGGGCCGGTTCAGGTTCACCAACCGGGAGTACTTCAACGTGGTGTACCGGACCGATGCCGACGCGCTGCGCGCCGTGGTCCCGGAACCACTGGAGATCGACGAGCCGCTGGTCCGGTTCGAGGTCATGCACATGGGGGACGTCGAGGGCTACGGCCCCTACACCGAGAGCGGCCAGGCCATCCCGGTGCGGTTCGGCGACGAGCGGGGCGAGTACCTGCACGCCATGTACCTGGACAACTTCCCGGCCACCGCGGCCGGCCGGGAGCTGTCCGCCTACCCGAAGACGATCGGCTCGCCGCGGCTCTACGTCGACCAGGGCGCGCTCGTCGGCACGCTGGACGTCGGGACGTTGCGCGTGGCCACGGCCACCATGGGCTACAAGCACCGGCCGGCGGACCTCGAGGCGGCCGAGCGCCAGCTGACCCTGCCCAACTACATGCTCAAGGTGGTGCCCGGCTACGACGCCCGGCCGCGGGTGTGCGAGCTGGTGTGCACCCGGATCACCGATCTCGTGGTTCACCAGGCGTGGACGGGGCCGGGCCGGCTGCAGCTGTTCCAGCACGCGCTCGCGCCGCTGGCCGACCTGCCCGTGCTGGAGGTCGTCGACACCAGCCACGTGGTCACCGAGCTCACCCTGGCACCGGTGCGACCGGTGTACGACTACCTCGAGGAGGCACGGTGAAGAAGGCCCCCGAGCAGCGGACGGCCGTCGTGGTCGGCGCCGGCACCATCGGGCTGGGGTGGATCACCCTGTTCCTCGCCGCGGGTCTGCGGGTGCGGGTGAACGACCCGCGACCGGACGTCGAGCAGGCGGTGCGCGACGGCGTGCGCCAGTTCGCCCGGACCCTGCCCGGCGGGTCCGCCGACCCGGACGCGCTCGCCGCCCGCCTCATCATCGAGCCCGACGTGGACCGTGCCGTGTCCGGCGCGGACGTCGTCCAGGAGAACGGGCCGGAGAACATCGCGGTCAAACAGCACCTGTTCGCCAGGATCGAGCGGGCGGCCCCGGCCGACGCCCTGCTGCTGTCCTCCACCTCCGGCCTGCTGCCGGACGACATCGGCGCGCGGCTGGCCGACCCGGGGCGGCTGGTGATCGGCCATCCGTTCAACCCGCCGCACGTCATCCCGCTGGTCGAGGTGGTCCCCGGCAGCCAGACCAAGGACAAGACCCTCAAGGCCGCGGTCGCGTTCTACCGGTCGGTCGGCAAGAAACCCGTGGTGCTGCACAAGGCCGTCCCCGGCTTCGTCGCCAACCGGCTCCAGTCGGCGATGTTCCGCGAGTGCGTCCACCTCGTGCGCGAGGGCGTGGTCAGCCTCGAGGAGCTGGACGCCGTGGTCACCAGCTCCCTCGGCCCGCGGTGGGCGGCGGTCGGCCCGTTCCTGGCCTTCCACCTCGGCGGCGGCCCCGGCGGACTGCGCCGGCTGCTCACCCACCTGGGGCCGGGGATGGAGCGCGCGTGGCGCAACCTCGGCCAGCCGCACTTGGACGAGGAGACGATCCGCTACCTCGCCGACGAGGCCGACCGGGCCTACGGCGCCGCCTACGCCGAGCTCGCCGCCCTCCGGGACGTCAAGCAGAACGCCGTGCTGTCCGCGCTCGCGAACGCCGAGAAGCGGCCACGAAAGTGAGGACGTGGAACCCATGCCAGACCTGCTGACCGGCGACTTCTACGCCTTCGAGGAGTTGCTGTCCGACGACGAGCGGGCGATCCTCGCCCGGGTGCGGGAGTTCCTGCGCACCGAGGTCGCGCCGATCGCCAACGACTACTGGGCCCGCGCGGAGTTCCCCATCGAGCTGGTGAAGGGCTACGCCGAGCTGGGCATCGCCGGCCGGGCCTACCCCGAGGAGTCCGGCCCGAAGCCGAGCAGCCTGCTCAGCGGGTTTCTCGCGCTGGAGATGGCGCACACCGACGCGTCGATGGCCACGTTCTTCGGCGTGCACACGGGCCTCGCCATGGGCAGCATCATGGCGTGCGGCTCGCCCGAGCAGCGCGAGCGGTGGCTGCCGCCGATGAGCCGGATGGACCTGCTCGGCGCGTTCGCGCTCACCGAGCCGCAGGGTGGGTCGGACGTCGCCGGCGGCATGCGGACCACCGCCCGGCGCGCGGGCGACGGCTGGGTGCTCAACGGGGCCAAGCGGTGGATCGGCAACGGCACGTTCGCCGACCTGGTGGTGGTCTGGGCCCGCGACGCGGACGACGGGCAGGTCAAGGGTTTCGTGGTGGAGAAGGACACCCCGGGCCTCACCGCGACCAAGATCGAGAACAAGATCGCGTTGCGGTCGGTGCAGAACGCGGACATCACGCTCGCCGACTGCCCCGTGCCGGAGGCCAACAGGCTGCGGAACGCCAACTCCTTCCGGGACACCGCGGGCATCCTGCGGCGCACCCGCAGCGGCGTCGCGTGGCAGTCGGTGGGCGTGATGCTGGCGGCGTACGAGATCGCGCTGGCCTACGCCAAGGAACGCGAGCAGTTCGGCCGCCCGATCGCCAAGTTCCAGCTCGTGCAGGACCTGCTGGTGCGCATGCTCGGCAACGCGACGGCGTCGCTGGCCATGGCGGTGCGCCTGGCCCAGCTCCAGGACGCCGGGACCTATCGGGACGAACACTCCGCGCTGGCCAAGGCGTACTGCACGACCAGGATGCGCGAGGTGGTCGGCTGGGCCCGGGAGCTGTTGGCCGGCAACGGCATCGTGCTCGACTACGACATCGGCCGCTTCGTGGCGGACGCCGAGGCGCTCTACTCCTACGAGGGCACCAGGGAGATCAACACGCTGATCGTGGGCCGCGCGATCACCGGCATGGGCGCGTTCGTCTGACCACCCGCGAATCGCCGGAAGCTGCGGTGTCGCACGAGGCCGGTGCGGAGCAGGATCACCGCGGCAGAGATTTCCCTGCGCGAGATGTCGCACTCGGCAGCTCCCGTTCGACGCACTGACGACCGCGCGTCAGACAACCAGAGGAGCAACCACATGCGCACCCTGATCACCACCGCGTTCGTCTCGCTCGACGGCGTCGTGGAGGCGCCCGGCGGAGAACCGGGCTACCGCAACACGGGCTGGACCTTCAAGGACATCGAGTTCGACGTGGCCGCCTACGAGATCAAGGGCCGCGAGCAGGCCGAGGCCTCGGCCATGATGCTGGGCCGCGCCAGCTACCAGGCATTCTCGCCGGTGTGGCCGGACATGACCACGGAGTTCCCCGGCTACAACGCGATGCCGAAGTACGTCGTGTCGACCACGCTGCAGGAGCAGGACCTGGTGTCCAACTGGGGCGAGATCAGTATTCTCCGGTCACTGGACGACGTCGCCGCACTCAAGGAGACAGAGGGCGGGGCGATCATCGTCCACGGCAGCGCCACCCTGAACCGCAACCTGTCCGACGCCGGCCTGATCGACCGCTACCACCTGCTGGTCTTCCCGGTCCTGCTCGGCGCGGGCAAGCGCCTGTTCAGCGACGCCGACAAGGACAAGCAGAGCCTCAAGGTCATCGAGAGCGAGTCCTACGGCAACGGAATCCAGAAGCTCGTCTACGACGTCGTCCGCTGACCAGTCCCGCGCCCGGCCGGTTCCAGCCGGGAACCGGCCGGACGCGGCTCGTTCCGTCGTCACCCACTGCTCAGCTTCTCGATATATATCCACGCGAACGACAGGTAGGGCGCGATCGCCCACTCCCCTGAGAAGCTCCCCCCGGAAGCCTCCATATCGCCGCTGTACGTCATCGCCGCTGTACGTCGCGCTATCGACGGGGTGAGTCGAGTTCAATCCGCGAGGCATTCCACGCGGCCCCGTCGGGTGACCGCTCGCGGTTGCCGCAGAAACCAAACACGGTGGCGCTGACCTGCGTCAACGCCACCGTGAGTGTTGTAGCCCCGACGGGATTTGAACCCGCGCTACCGCCTTGAGAGGGCGGCGTCCTAGGCCGCTAGACGACGGGGCCTCGGTCGATCAGAGGGAACTGTATCAGTGAAGATTTGTTCGCTCTGCTGGGGTACCAGGACTCGAACCTAGACTAACTGAACCAGAATCAGTCGTGCTGCCGATTACACCATACCCCACCGGCACCGTGGATCTTGGAGCCTCGGCTCACTGCCTCTAGTGCCGGGAAGAGATGTTAGACCACAGCCCGTCGGCACCGGAAATCGGATCCCCGTCCGCAGGGTCCGGCTCGGACAGGTCAGGCGTCCGGTACTCGGTCACCAGCAGCTCCGGCAGGTCGGCGAGGGTCCCGATGGTCTGCACGCCGGCGACGGTCTCGACGGCGTGCCCGGTGGGCGCCGGGGCGCGGTCGAGCCACACGCCGTGCAGGCCCGCGTCGCGGGCGCCGATGGCGTCCGCGTCGAGGAGGTCGCCGACGTGCATGGTGGCGTCGACCGGCACGCCCATGCGGGCGCAGGCCGTGTGAAAGATCACCGGATCGGGTTTGGCCGCGCCCAGCTCGCCGGCGATGAGGACCGTGTCGAAGAAGCGGCTGATGCCGAGGCGCTCGAGCTTCACCCGCTGGTGGGAGCCCGAGGCATTGGTCACGGCGGCGAGCTTCAGACCGGCCGCACGCAGCCAGTCCAGGCACGGGACGGTGTCGTCGAACAGCCGCCAGCCGGCCGACAGCTGGGTGCACCGGCGCCGCTCGAGGTCGGCGACGAGGTCGTCGTCCAGGAGCGCACCGAGGTCGGCGAAGAACGCCTTCGTGCGCTCCCGGTGCATGGCCTCGTAGGCCAGCTCACCGGCCACCACCCGGGCCACGTGCTCGTCGGTGGTGCGCTGCCACCGCGGCCACATGTCGTCGCGGCCGATGAGGTCGCACAGCGCCTGCCGCGCGGTGCTGGTGAAGTCGACGAGCGTGTCGTCGATGTCGAGGCAGACCGCGCGGATCGGCGTGGGCCGGTGCTCGTGCTCCCAACCGTCGGAGCCGGCGCGGTGCGACCGGCGTTCGGCCGCGGCGGCTTCCGCGGGAAATGGCACGAGCCCAAAGGTCATCAGGCGAGGCTAGGCGGTAGGCGGCCGTTTCCGATTCGGCTAACGAGGTGATTGTCGCTCTACTGACACGATTAAGTGACGACGCCTCCAGTGAAACCCGATTAGGCTGTATCGCTTCTTGTCAGCGTGTCGTTACGGGTGTGTCAGCTTCGTGCCAGACGCAATCTGCTGAGTGACCGCTCGCGGCCGAGCAGCTCCAGCGACTCGTACAGCGGCGGCGACACCGTCCGGCCGGTCGCGGCCACCCGAACGGGCGCGAACGCCTTGCGGGGCTTGAGGCCGAGCCCGTCGATCAGCGCGGCCCTGAGGGCCGCCTCGATCGCCTCGGTGGTCCACTCCGGCACGCCCTCGAGGGCCGCGATGCTCGCGTCGAGCACCGGGTCGGCGGCCTCGCCGAGCACCTTGGCGGCGGCGTCGGGGTCCGTGGCGAACCCGTCATCGGGCACGAACAGGAATCGCACCATCTCGGCCGCGTCGGACAGCACGGTGACCCGTTCGCGAACCAGCGGCGCAATTGCGGTGAGCGTGCGCAGCTGATCGTCGGACGGGTTTTCCGGCAGTATTTTCGCGGCAGTCAGATAAGGAATGACACGCGCCACGAAATCGGGCTCGGAAAGCCGCCGAATGTGCTCGGCGTTGATCGCCTCGGCCTTCTTGAGGTCGAACCGGGCCGGGTTGGCGCTGACCCGGGAGATGTCGAACGCCTCGACCATCTCCGCCATGGTGAAGACGTCCCGGTCCTCGGCGATGGCCCAGCCGAGCAGCGCGAGGTAGTTGAGCAGGCCCTCGGGCAGGAAGCCGCGGTCGCGGTAGTGGAACAGGTTGGACTCGGGGTCACGCTTGGACAGCTTCTTGTTGCCCTCGCCGCGCACCAGCGGCAGGTGCCCGAAACTCGGCGTGAACGTGGTGACGCCGATGCGCCCCAGGGCGCCGTAGAGCGCGATCTGCCGGGGCGTGGACGGCAGCAGGTCCTCGCCGCGCAGCACGTGGGTGATGCCCATGAGCGCGTCGTCGACCGGGTTGGTGAGCGTGTAGAGCGGGGCGCCGTTGGCACGCACGAGCACCGGGTCGGGCACGCTGCCGACCTTGAACGCGATGTCGCCGCGGACGAGGTCGGTGAACGTGATGTCCTCGCCGGGCATGCGCAGCCGCAGCACCGGCTCGCGGCCCTCGGCGCGCAGCTCGGCCTTGCGCTCGTCGGTGAGCTCGCGGTCGGCGTTGTCGTAGCCCAGCTTGGGGTCCTGGCCGGCGGCGCGGCGGCGGGCCTCGACCTCCTCGTTGCTGGAGAAGGACTCGTACAGCTCGCCGGCCTCGAGCAGGCGGCGGGCGACGTCGGCGTAGATCTCGCCGCGCGCGCTCTGCCGGTAGGGCTCGTGCGGGCCGCCGACCTCGGGGCCCTCGTCCCAGTCCAGGTTGAGCCAGCGCAGCGCGTCGAGCAGCGCGCGGTAGCTGTCCTCGGTGTCCCGGGCGGCGTCGGTGTCCTCGATGCGGAACACGAGCTTGCCGCCGTGGTGGCGGGCGAACGCCCAGTTGAACAGCAGCGTGCGGATGAGCCCCACGTGCGGGGTTCCGGTGGGCGACGGGGAGAAGCGGGCCCGGACGTCGGCGGGTGCGTGTGCGGTACTCATGACCCGACCAGCGTATCCGCGGCCCCCGCGGCTTGACGCATCGGACGGGTGGGTGCATGCTGAGTTTATTCAACACACGATGAAATCTCGGCTCGCACGACCGGATCGCACTACCTCGGATCACTGTCTCGGATCGCACTGGAGGGATCGAGATGACTGACACCCGGACGACGTGTCTCATCGCCGGCGGTGGCCCGGCGGGCATTGTGCTCGGCCTGCTGCTGGCGCGGGCGGGCGTCGAGGTGACGGTGCTGGAGAAGCACGGCGACTTCCTGCGTGACTTCCGCGGGGACACCGTGCACCCGTCGACGATGGACCTGCTCGACGAATTGGGCCTGGGTGAGCAGTTCGCGAAGCTGCCGCAGCGCAGGCTGGAGCAGGCGCAGGTGCCCTTCCGCAACGGCACGCTCAAGTTCGCCGACTTCACCCAGCTCAGCCGCAAGAGCCGGCACCCCTACGTCTCGCTGGTGCCGCAGTGGGACCTGCTCGACCTGCTGGCCGACGCGGCCAAGCAGGAGTCGACGTTCACGCTGCGGATGAACACCGAGGCCACGGGCCTGGTCACCGAGAACGGCCGGGTCACCGGCGTCGAGTACCGCACCCGCGACGGCGAGACCGGCCGGATCCTGGCCGACCTCACGGTGGCCGCCGACGGGCGCACGTCGGCGCTGCGCAGGAGCGCGGCGCTGACCGTGCGGGACTACCCGACGCCGCTGGACGTGTGGTGGTTCCGGCTGCCGCGCGAGGACACCGACCCGGCCGGGGCCGTCGGCGTGGTGAGCCACAGCCGGGCGGCGGTGCTGCTCGACCGCGGCTCGTACTGGCAGATCGCGACGCTCATTCGCAAGGGCTCGGACCCCGAGCAGCGCAAGGGCCCGGTGCGGGACATGGTCGCGAGCATCGCCGAGGTGGCGCCGTGGTTCGCCGACCGGGTCGACGCTCTCGCCTCGTGGGACGAGGTCAAGTTGCTGGACGTGCGGCTTGATCGGCTCTCGCGGTGGTACCGGGCGGGGCTGCTTTGTATCGGGGACGCGGCGCATGCGATGTCGCCGATTGGTGGGGTGGGGATCAATCTCGCCGTTCAGGACGCCGTCGCGGCCGCTCGGCTGCTCGCCGCTCCCCTGCTTCGTGGCACCGTGTCGGTTGCCGATCTGGCTCGGGTTCAGGCGCGGCGGCGGTTGCCTACTGTCGTGGTGCAAGGGATGCAGCGGTTTCTGCATGCTCGGGTGCTTCGGCGGGCTCTCGCCGGCGATATCGACCTCGTGAACGCTGAGCGGCCGCCCTTGCCCATGCGGCTGCTCGAGCGGTTCCCTCGGTTGCGGGCCATCCCTGCTTACGCGATCGGGTATGGGGTCCGGCCTGAGCACGCTCCCGAGTTCGCCCGCCGCTGACGAGGAGGGCTCGGCCGAGCCCTTCTGCGCCCGCCGACCAGCCCGGCCTCAGGTAGATCGAGCGCCGATCCCGCTCAGCACTCGATCACATTGACGGCCAAGCCGCCCCTGGCTGTTTCCTTGTACTTGACCTTCATGTCCCTGCCCGTCTCGCGCATGGTCTTGATGACCTTGTCCAGGCTCACCACCTGGTTGCCGTCACCGTGCAGGGCCATCCGCGCCGCGTTGATCGCCTTCACCGCGGCCATCGCGTTTCGCTCGATGCAGGGGATCTGGACCAGCCCGCCCACCGGGTCGCAGGTCAGGCCCAGGTTGTGCTCCATCCCGATCTCCGCGGCGTTCTCCACCTGCTCCGGGGTCCCGCCCAGCACCTCGCACAACGCGCCCGCCGCCATCGAGCAGGCCGAGCCGACCTCTCCCTGGCAGCCCACCTCCGCACCCGAGATCGACGCAGTCTCCTTGTAGATCACGCCTATCGCGCCCGCCGTCAGCAGGAAGCGGGTCACGCCGTCCGCGGACGCGCCCGGCACGAACCTCGCGTAGTAGTGCAGCACCGCGGGGATGATGCCTGCCGCACCATTGGTAGGCGCCGTCACCACTCGGCCGCCGGAGGCGTTCTGTTCGTTCACCGCCAGGGCGAACAGGTTCACCCAGTCCAGCACGCGCAGCGGGTCCGTCGAGAACGGGTCCGTGGACAGCTTCGCGTACATCTCGCGTGCCCGGCGGCGCACCTTCAGGCCGCCTGGCAGCACACCATCCTGCTCGCAGCCGCGGCGGACGCAGGCCTGCATGACGTCCCAGATCTCGGTCAGGCCCGCGTGCACGTCAGCCGCGGGGCGCCACGCGGTCTCGTCCGCCAGCATCACCTCGCTGATCGGCAGGCCTGTGTGGCGGCAGTGGGCCAGCAGCTCGGCGCCCGTGCGGAACGGGTAGGCGACCTCGGTGTCGTCGACCTTGATGCGGTCGGCGCCTTGGGCTTCCTCGTCGACGACGAAGCCGCCGCCCACCGAATAGTAGATCCGCTCGCGGAGCACGCCAGCGGCGCCGGAAGCGGAGAACCGCATGCCGTTCGGGTGGAACGGGAGGCTCTTTCGCCGGTGCAGCACCAGGTCCTCGTCGGGGTCGAAGGCGATCTCGTGGCGGCCCAGCAACATCAGGCGGCGGGTGGCACGCACGTGGTCGACCCGGTCCTCGACGGCATCGGTGTCGACGGTCTCGGGTTGCTCGCCCGCGAGGCCCAGCAGCACCGCGCGGTGGCTGCCGTGCCCGTGGCCGGTTGCGCCGAGCGAGCCGAACAGCTCCGCGCGGACCGACACCACCGACCCCAGCCTGCCATCGGCAGCCAGCCCCGACACGAACGTCCGGGCGGCCCGCATCGGGCCGACGGTGTGCGAGCTGGACGGGCCGATCCCGATGCTGAACAGGTCGAACACGCTGATGGTCACTTGGCGAACTCCCTCGAGGCGTCGACCAGCCACTGTGCCAGGTACGACGCGAACGACCCTCGTACCAGCACATGGTAGGTCGGCTCCGCGTCGACCTGACGCAGGATCACCTGCGCCCTGGCCAGCATCGTCTGCGCGCACCGGCCAGGCCCGAACACCCGCGGGTGCAGGTCGACGGACATGCCCTTCGCCAGCACCGCGCGGGCGTGCGGGCCGGACAGCTCGATCGTCGTGCGGTTGGCCGACACGTCCACAACGGACTCCGCGACCAGCTCCGCCGCGACCCCGTCATCGGGCGGGCCGACGACGAGCCACTCGTCCGGACCCAGCCACAGGATCGCGCGGGAACCCGCCTCGGCCACCCGGTTCGGGCCGGGCAGCGGCACGCCGAGCAGCTCGGCCGCCGACGTGCGGACGTTCACCATCGTGCGGAACGGGAGCTCCCGCACGCCGGACACGCCGGCGAGTGGGCTGCGGCGCGGGTCAGCCGTCACGGCGGGTTCCCTCCGGGTCGTAGAGCACGGGCTCGACGACGGTGGCGGCGATCGTGCGGTCGCCCAGCGGCGCGTGCACGACCTGGCCGAGCCGGTCCCGGCCACCGCGCAGCAGCGCCAGCGCGAACGTGCGACCGAGCGCGGCGCTGCGGTAGCTGGACGTGACATGCCCGAGCATCGGCACCGGCGGGTCGAGCGGCACCCCGGGCGCGACCAGCTGCGCGCCCTCGGGCAACAACGCGTCGGGGTCCACCGGCAGCAGGCCGACGAGGTGCTTGCGGTCCGGGCGCGCGGTGTCCGGGCGCCGCAACGAGCGACGGCCGACGAACTGCTTGCGCTTGGAGACGATCCAGTCCATGCCGAGGTCGATCGGGGTGACCGTGCCGTCGGTGTCCTGGCCGACGATCGGGTAGCCCTTCTCCGCCCGCAGCACGTGCATGGTCTCGGTGCCGTACGGGGTGATCCCGTGCTCCTCCCCCGCCGCGAGCACCGCCCGCCACACCGCGAGCCCGTACCAGCTCGCGACGTTGACCTCGAACGCCAGCTCGCCGGAGAAGCTGATCCGCGCGATCCGCGCCGGCACGCCGTCGGCCAGCGTGGTGTCGAGGAACGTCATGAAGCTCAGGTCCACGGCGCTCGGCGCCAGCGCGGCGACGACCTTTCTGGACAGTGGGCCGACGACCGCGATGGTGGCCCACTGCTCGGTGACCGACGTGAGGTGCACGCGCAGGTCCGGCCACTCGGTCTGCAGCCACTCCTCGAACCAGTCGAGCACCGCGGCCGCGTTGCCGGTGGTGGTCGTGGCGAGGAAGTGGTCCTCGGCCAGGCGCAGCACCACGCCGTCGTCGAACACCATGCCGTCGGCGGTGCACAGCATGCCGTAGCGCCCCGAGCCGACCGGGAGCTTGGCGAAGGCGTTGGTGTACATGCGGTTGAGGAACTCGGCGGCGTCCGGCCCGACGATCTCGATCTTGCCGAGCGTGGAGGCGTCCTGTACCCCGACACCTTCGCGGGCCGCGCGGCACTCGCGCAGCACCGCCGCGGCCGGGTCCTCGCCGTCGCGCGGGTAGAACCACGGCCGCTTCCACTGGCCGACGTTCTCGAACTCCGCGCCGTGCTCGACGTGCCAGGAGTGGATCGGCGTCACCCGGACGGGGTCGTGCAGCTCGCCGCGGTCGCGGCCGGCGAGCATCGCGAACGGCACGGGTGTGTACGGCGGGCGGAACGTGGTGGGGCCCGGAGTGCCGGCGCCGAGCGCCTCGGCGATGACGCCGAGCGCGTTCACCCCGGCGGTCTTGCCCTGGTCGTGCGCGGTGCCGATGGTCGTGTACCGCTTGACGTGCTCGGCCGAGCGCAGGCCCGCGCCGGTGGCGCGCAGCACGTCGGCCACCGTGGCGTCGCGCTGGAGGTCGACGAAGTGCGTGTCCCAGGCGCCGTCCGGCGCGGGGATCGTCCACAGTGGCTGGTTGGGGTCGAGCTCGCCGGCGGCCGAGCCGACGGAGACGTTCGCCTGGAGACTCCGGTCGGGGACGAACGCGGCCAGCGACTCGTCGTAGCGAACCGTGCCACCGGCCTGGCTGTGCAGGTGCACCACCGGGTTCCAGCCGCCCGAGACGGCGACGAGATCACAGTGGACCGTCTCGATCGGACCGCCACCGGCCGGGTCGGCGAGGTGCGCGGCGGTGACCTCCGGGTCGCCGTCGGTGCCGACGACCGCGGTACCGTGCCGCACCTCGCCGCCCGCGGCCAGGACCCGGTCGGCCAGCGACGACCCGGCCCGGGTGTCGGCGAGCAGCACGTCCACACCGGACGCGAGCAGGTCGAGCGCGGTCGCGTAGGCGCTGTCGTTGGTGGTGCAGACGACCGCACGCGAGCCCGGCCGCACGGCGTACCGGTTGAGGTAGGTACGCACCGCGCCGGCGAGCAGCACGCCCGGGCGGTCGTTGTCGGCGAACACCAGCGGCCGCTCGTGCGCGCCGGTCGCGAGCACCACCCGGCCGGCCCGCACGTGCCACAGCCGGCCGCCGCCGGGGCGCCGCTCGGCGATCGTGAGGTAGTTGTGGTCGTAGTAGCCGAACACCGTGGCCCGGGTGAGCACCCGGGTCTCCTCGAGCCCGGCCAGCTCGGCGGTCACCTCCGCGAGCCACGGCCAGCGGTCCGGAGTGGACAGCAGCGAGCCGCCGAGCTCGGGCTGCTCGTCGGCCAGGATCACCCGCGCGCCGGACCGCCCCGCCTCGAGTGCTGCCGCGAGCCCAGCCGGTCCGGCGCCGACCACGAGCACGTCGCAGTGCTGGTGGGACTTGTCGTACTCCCCCGCGTTCGGCTCGACCAGCCGGCCGCGCCCGGACAGCGTCTCGGCCACGAGCCCGTCGTGGAGCTCGACCGTGGTGGCCGGCCGCATCGGCGAGGGCCCGACCTGGAGCAGCGCGTTGGGCTCGGCCACCCCGGCGTCGACGATCCCCCGCGGCCGGCCGAGATAGCCGCTGTCGCCGACCCGGCGGACCCCGTTCGCCAGCAACGCGGACGCCACCGTGTCGCCCCGGTATCCCGTGTAGGACACGCCGTCGACGGTGAACCGCAGCGGCGCCGACCGGTCGATCCGCCCGCCGTCCGCACGCCTCATGACCGGCCGCCGAACTCGTGGGTCACCGTGTCCCGCACCGCGTCGAACCAGCGCCGGCAGCCGGCCGAGTGCACCCAGCGCTCGGCGAACGGGCCCTTCGGGTTGTCCCGGACGAACACGTACTCGCCCCACTCCACATCGGACAAGCCGTCCGGGTCGGCCGGGTAGGCGACCCCCGCCGCCCCGCCGTAGGAGAACTCCACCTCGTCCCGGTCGCCGCACCAGGGACAGCGAATCAGCAGCAAGGAGAACCCCCTCAGTGCGCGACGGCGGCGGCGCCGTGCTCGTCGATCAGCGCGCCCGTGGTGAACCGGTCCAAACCGAACGGTCTGTTCAGCTCGTGCGGCTCGCCGGTGGCGATCGTGTGCGCGTACACCCAGCCCGACGCCGGGGTGGCCTTGAACCCGCCGGTGCCCCACCCGCAGTTGACGTAGAGGTTCGCCAGCGGGGTGGGCCCGATGATCGGCGACGCGTCCGGCGAGACGTCCACGATGCCGCCCCAGGTCCGCAGCACGTGCGCGTGGCCGAAGATCGGGAACAGCTCCAGCGCGGCGGCCAGCTGGCGCTCGATGACGTGTACCGAGCCGCGCTGGCCGTAGGAGTTGAACGGGTCGATGCCCGCACCCATCACCAGCTCGCCCTTGTGGGCCTGGCTGACGTAGACGTGCACGTGGTTGGACATCACGACGCACGGGTGCACGGGCTCGAGCAGCTCGGAGACCAGCGCCTGCAACGGGTGGCTCTGGATCGGCAGCCGCAGCCCCGCGAGCGCGGCGAGCACCGACGAGTGGCCGGCGGACGCGAGCGCCACGGTCCCCGCCCGGATCGGCCCGCGGGACGTCTCGACCCCGACGACCCGGTCACCGTCCCGCACGAACCCGGTGACCTCGCAGCCCTGGACGAGGTCGACGCCGAGCCGGTCCGCGGCCCGCGCGAACGCCCACGCGACGTGGTCGTGCTTGGCGATCCCACCGCGGGGCTGCAGCGTGGCGCCGAGCACCGGGTAGCGGACGTCCGGCGAGGTGTTGACGATGGGGCAGAACTCCTTGACCTGCTCCGGCGACAGCCACTCGGCGTCGACCCCGTTGAGCCGGTTGGCGTTGACCCGGCGCACACCCTCGCGGACATCGCCGAGCGTGTGCGCGAGGTTGAGCACACCGCGCTGGCTGAACAGGATGTCGTAGTCGAGCTCCTCGGACAGCCCCTCCCACAACGTCATCGCGTGCTCGTAGATCGCCGCGCTCTCGTCCCAGAGGTAGTTGGAGCGGATGATCGTGGTGTTGCGCGCCATGTTCCCGCCGGCGAGCCAGCCCTTCTCGAGCACGGCCACGTTGGTGATGCCGTGGTTGCGCGCGAGGTAGTACGCGGTGGCGAGCCCGTGCCCGCCCGCGCCGACGATCACCACGTCGTAGGACCACTTCGGCGAGGGATTGCGCCACAGGAAGTCCGGGTGCTGTGACACCGGCTCGCTCCGCTCGTTGCTGAGTGGGCCGCTCACTCAGTCCCCCAGCTCGCGACGCCGGCGGGTGACGTACTCGGCCAGCTCCGCACGGATCGCGTCGTCCAGCGGCGGCTGCTCGTAGTCGGCCAGCTTCTTCTGCGCGATCTCGGCCGCCCGGGCCGCGGTGTCCCGCGCGCCGCCCCGCATCCAGCGCTCGTAGTTCTCCGAGCTGGACAGGAACGGCCGGTAGAAGCAGGTCCGGAACCGCTCCAGGGTGTGCGCCGCGCCGAGGAAGTGCCCGCCGTGGCCGACCTCGGCGTGCGCGTCGAACGCCAGCGACTCCTCGGTGATCTCGAGCGGCCGGAACTCCTGCTGCAGCATCTCCAGCACCTGCACGTCGATCACGAACTTCTCATACGACGCCACCAGGCCGCCCTCGAGCCAGCCCGCGCTGTGCATCACCCAGTTGATGCCCGCGAGGAACGTCGGCAGCATCGTCATCAGGCCCTCGTAGGAGGCCTGCGCGTCGGCCACCTGGCTCGAGGTCAGGCCGCCGCCGGAGCGGACCGGCAGGCCGAACCGGCGCGCGATCTGCCCGGTGCACAGCAGGCCCACCGCGGACTCCGGGGTGCCGAAGCACGGCGAGCCGGACTGCATGTCGATGTTGGACAGGAACGACCCGAAGATCACCGGCGCGCCCGGCCGGATCAGCTGCGACAGCGCGATCCCGGACAGCGCCTCGGCCATCTGCTGGGCCAGCGTGGCCGGGATGGACACCGGCGACATCGCCCCCATCAGCAGGAACGGCGTGAGCACCACCGGCTGGTTGGCCAAGGTGTACTCGAACTGCGCCTCCAGCATCCGGTCGTCCCAGCGCAGCGGCGAGTTGCAGTTGATGAGCGAGATCGTGGCCGGCGTCTTCTCGATCGCCTCGCGGCCGCCGAAGAGGATCTCGGTCATCCGGAGGGTGTCGGCGGCGTTCACCGCGGACACCACGTTGCCCATGTAGAACTTGTCGGTGAGCGTCTGCAGCGCGTAGGTCATGTCGAGGTGCCGCGAGTCCAGCGGCGTGTCGTTCGGCTCGCAGATCACCCCGCCCGCCGAGTCGAGCACGGGGAAGCTCTGCGCCAGCTTGGCGAAGTTCTCGAAGTCGGCCATCGACGCGTCCCGGCGAACCGCGCCCTCCCGCACGAACGGCGGACCGTAGACGCCGCCGAACACCATGTCGTCGCCGCCGATGTGGACGTTGTTGGCCGGGTTGCGGGCCTGCACGTCGAACTCGTGCGGCGCGAGCTTGACCTGTTCGAGCAGGAAGTCGGGGTCGAACCGGACGTTGTTGTCCTCGACCTGCTGCCCCGCCTTGCGGAACAGCTCCAGCGCCCGGTCGGACAGGAACTCCACGCCGATCTCGGACACGATCCGGCGCCAGCCGGAGTCGAGGACCTCCATCGCGTCCGCGGACAGGATCTCGTAGCGAGGCAGCTGGTTACGGAACATCGCTCTCCCTTGACGGTCGGCCGCGCCGAATCCTACGCTCGTGTTATGGAACCGTGGTTCCATATTATGAAACTCTGCGGACGAAGTGGACGAACGGAGTGCACACCTTGACGGTGCCGGCGGGCAGCCAGGCGGTGGACCGAGCCGCGGCATTGCTGGCGCTCGTCGTGGAATCGGGCGAACCTCGCACCTTCACCTCACTGGTGGACGAGCTCGGCCTCGCGAAGTCGACGACGTCGCGGCTCCTGCAGGCGCTCGAGCGCAACCGGCTGGTCCGCCGCGACCGGGCCGGCTCGTTCCGCCCCGGCCCGCTGTTCGCGATCTATGCCACCCAGCACGACACCACGCAGGACCTGCTCGACGTGTCCCAGGCGACGCTCGACGACATCGGGGAGCGGACCGGGGAGACCGTCAACCTCGCCGTGCCGCGCGGTGAGGAGGTCGTGCAGATCGCCCAGGTCGACTCCGACTACCTGATCGGCGCCACGAACTGGCTCGACGTGTCCGTGCCGCCGCACTGCTCCGCGCTGGGCAAGGTGTTCTACGCCTACCGCGCGATGCCGCTGCCCGACGGGGAGCTGCCGCCGCCGCCCCGCGGCAAACCGCTGTCCCGCCGCCAGCTCGAGACCGACCTCGTCGAGACCGCCCGGCGGGGCTGGGCGCTCGCGTGGGAGGAGCTCGAGGAAGGGCTCGTCGCGATCGCCGCACCCGTGCACGCCCGCGACGGCTCGGTCGTCGCCTCGGTCTCGGTCTCCGGCCCGACCACCCGCATCACCAAGACCGGCGCGGCCCGCATCGGGGAGCAGCTCGCCGCCGAGACCCGGGCCATCTCCCGACAGCTCGGTTACCGACCAGGAAAGGCCACGCCGTGACCCCTGACGAGATCCTCAAGGCCTTGTACGACGAGACCCTCGTCGGCAACGCGCCCCGCGTGCTGGAGCTGACCAACCTCGGCCTCGACCAAGGCATGTCACCCGAGACGATGCTGTTCGACGCGCTCATCCCGTCGCTGGAGGAGGTCGGCGCCCGGTTCGAGCGCGGCGACTTCTTCGTGCCCGAGATGCTGATCGCCGGCAAGGCCATGAGCGGCGCGCTCAACGTCCTGCGCCCGCTGCTCGCCGAGACCGGCGCGGAGACCGTCGGCACGTTCCTGATGGGCACGGTCAAGGGCGACGTGCACGACATCGGCAAGAACCTGGTCAACATCATGCTGGAGGGCGCCGGCTTCCACGTGATCGACCTCGGCGTGCAGGTGGCGCCGGAGAAGTTCGTGAAGGCCATCGAGGAGCACAAGCCGGACGTGGTCGGCTTCTCCGCGTTCCTCACCACCACGATGCCGATGTTCAAGGCCAACATCAACGCGCTGGTGAAGGCGGGCCTGCGGGACAAGGTGATCGTGCTGGTCGGCGGCGCGCCGGTCACCCAGGAGTACGCGGACGCGGTGGGTGCCGACGGGTACGCCGCCGACGCGTCCGCCGCGGTCAAGCGCGCCAAGGAGCTCATCCGCCTGCGCCGCGCCGCGGCCGCCGTCTGAGGGGCGCTCATGCAGACCGTTCTGTCCTCGGCCACCAAGACCGTCACGATCGGACCCGACGAGCCGTTCTGCGTCATCGGCGAGCGGATCAACCCGACCGGCCGGTCGAGGTTCCAGGAGAAGCTGCGGGCCGGCGACCTGTCCCGCATCGAGGTCGACGTGGCCGAGCAGCTCGCCGGCGGCGCGATGGTGCTCGACATCAACATGGGTGTGCCGCTCACCGACGAGGCCGAGCTGCTGTGTGCGGCCATCAAGCTGGTGCAGGGGCTCACCGACCTGCCGCTGGTCATCGACTCCTCGGTGGTCGGCGCGCTCGAGGCGGCGCTGGAGGTCTACCAGGGCAAGCCGCTGGTGAACTCGGTGACCGGCGAGCAGGAGCGGCTCGACGAGATCCTCCCGCTGGTGCGCCGGTACGGGGCCGCGGTCATCGCGCTGCCCAACGAGGAGGACGAGATCCCGGACGACCCGCACAAGCGGCTCGAGATCACCCGCAAGATCATCGACATCGCGTGCGGGAAGTACGACATCCCCCTCGCCGACATCGTGATCGACCCGCTCGCCATGCCGATCGGCGCGGACACCACCCTTGTGCACAAGACGCTCGACACGATCGCGCTCATCCGCGAGGAGTTCGGCGTCAACATGACCCTCGGCGCCGGCAACGTCTCCTTCGGCATGCCGAACCGCACGGTGCTGGGTGCGACGTTCCTGCCGATGGCCATGCGCTGCGGGCTCACCTCGGCGATCATGGACGCCCGCTCACCGGTGATGGTCGAGGCGGTGAAGGCGGCGGACCTGTTGCTGGGCAACGACGACTGGGGCGCCAACTGGATCGCGGCGCACCGGGCCAAGCTGCGTGCCGCCGCCGAGACCGGAGCGCCATGACCGACCGCGTCCGGATCTCGTTCACGCCCAACGATCGCGAGGTCCGGGTGCCCGCCGGGGTGACCGTGTTCGACGCGGCCAGCTGGCACGGCATCGCCATCGACTCGACCTGCGGCGGGCACGGCACCTGCCGCAAGTGTCGGGTGCGGGTCGACGGCCCCGTCGAGGTGTCCACATCGGACCCACGGGCCTTCTCCCCCGCCGAGCTCGCCGACGGCTGGCGGCTCGCGTGCCTCGCGCGGGCCACGTCGGATCTCGCGGTCGAGGTGCCGCCGATGCTCACCCGGCCGAAGGCGGCGATGGTCGGCGTCGGCCGGCAGGTGATCCTGCGGCCCGCGGTGCAGAAGCGGTGCGTGACGCTGGCCGAGCCGTCGCTGGCCGACCAGCAGTCCGATATGGAGCGCCTGCTCGCCGCGCTGGACGACCTGTCGCTGTCGGTGGACCTGCGCGCGGTCCGCGGCCTGCCGAAGGCGTTGCGGGACAACGACTTCACCGTCACCGCGGTGGTGGTCGACGACCGGCTGGTCGACGTCGAGCCGGGTGACACCAGCGGCGAACGCTACGGCATCGCGTTCGATCTCGGCACCACCACGGTGGTCGCCACCCTGCTCGACCTGTCCACCGGCACCCCGTCGGCGGTGGCCTCGATGCTGAACGCGCAGCAGCCGTTCGGCGCGGACGTCATCACCCGGATCAGCGCCACCATGCTCGACCCCGAAGCACTCGGCCGGCTCACCGCGCGGGCCCACGAGACACTGTCCACACTGGCCGCCGAGGTCTGCGCGGAGGCCGGCGTCGACCCGTTGCGGGTGTACGAGATCGCGCTCGCCGGCAACGCCACGATGACCCAGCTCGCGCTCGGCATCGACCCCGAGCCGCTCGGCGTGGCGCCGTTCGTCATGGCGACCCGGACCCTCCCCCGGGTGCTGGCCGCGGACCTGGGCGTGCCGGTGCACCCGGGCGCGCCCGCGTACACGTTCCCCGCGCTCGGCGCGTACGTCGGCGGCGACATCGTGGCCGGGATGCTCGCGTCCGGAATGGACCGGGACAAGCGCTTGCGGCTGTTCGTCGACGTCGGCACCAACTGCGAGATCGTGCTCGGCGACGGCTCGCGGCTGCTGGCGACCGCCGCCCCGGCCGGGCCGGCGTTCGAGGGCGCGGCCATCCGCTGCGGGATGCGTGCGGCCGAGGGCGCGATCGAGGTCGTCAAGATCGACCAGGAGGACGTGCGGCTGCAGGTGATCGGCGACGCCGAGCCGCTGGGGCTCTGCGGCTCGGGCCTGGTGGACGCGGTGGCCGAGCTGGTGGCCATCGGCCTGCTGGACTCCTCGGGCCGGCTGATGGCCGAGGACGCGGCGCGGGAGAAGTTCCCCGGCCTCGCCGACCGGTTGTGCGAGGTGGCCGGCGAGCGGGTGTTCGTCCTGCACCGGCGCGAGGCAGACCCGGCGACGTCGGTGTACCTGTCCCAGCGCGACGTGCGGGAGCTGCAGTTCGCCAAGGCCGCCATCGGCACCGGGTGGCGGCTGCTCGTCGAGGAGCTCGGCGTGGCCGAGAGCGACATCCAGCAGGTGCTGCTGGCCGGGTCGTTCGGCTCGTACCTGTCGCCGGCCAACGCGGTGCGGATCGGGCTGGTGCCCGACATCTCCGTGCTGCGGATCGTCAGCGCGGGCAACGTGGCGGGCGAGGGCGCGAAGATGGCGTTGCTGTCGATGCGCGAGCGGGTCGGCGCCCAGGCGTTGCTTGAGGAGGTGCGCTATGTCGAGCTCTCCGACCGCCCGGACTTCAATGACCGGTTCATCGAGCAGCTCGCCTTCCCGGCCTGACCCGGTGGCCGTCGTGGCGTGCGGCGCGCTCGCGTCGCACGTCGGTGACATCGCCGCGCGCCGGGGCTGGCCGGTGCACGTCCACCCGCTGCCCCCGTTGCTGCACAACCATCCCGCGCGGATCGCGGCCGCCGTCGAGGACGCGCTCGACACGCTCGGCGGCTACCGCCGGGTGGCCGTGGCGTTCGCCGACTGCGGTACCTACGGCGCGCTGGACGAGGTGTGCGCCCGCCGTGGCGTGGCGCGGCTCGGCGGTGCCCACTGCTACGACGTGTTCGCCGGCGTGGGCCGCATGCGGGCTCTGTTTGAGGCAGAGCCGGGCACCTACGTGCTCACCGACTTCCTGGTCCGCTCGTTCCGCCGCACGGTCGTCGCCGAGCTCGGGCTCGACCGGTACCCGTCGCTGCGCGAGGACTACTTCCGGCACTACCGCCGGGTGGTCTGGCTGGCGCAGCGGCCGACCGACGCGCTGCGCGCGCAGGCCGCCGAGGCCGCCGCGGTGCTGGGGCTGCCACTGGAGGTCGTGCCGGTCGGGGACATCGGCCTGGAACGGGAGCTGGCCTTGCTCGTGACATGACTCGCTCCGCAAGCTCCGCTCAGGAGTTGAGCAGCTCGGCCCGCCACCGTTCGGTCTCGGCCACCTGGTTGAACGTGAACACGTGCAGCCCGGCCACCGCCAGGTCCGGAGTGGACAGTTCGGCGCCGGCCCTGGTGAGCAGCCTCTCCGGCGAGTAGGAGGTGGCCAGCCGGGCGAACCAGGCCAGGTGCCTGCCGAGGAACCGCGCCGACTCCGCGACCCCGATCTTGCCCGCCATCGACAGCAGCTTCGTCCGCTCCACCGGCCCGGCCAGGCCGATCCGGATCGGCAGGTCGACCCCGCGCCGCCGCACCCGCCGGACCCACGCGGCGAGCACCTTCGCGTCGAAGCACAGGTTCGACACGATGTAGGTGGCGTGCGTCCGCTTGTCCCACATGGACTGCACGACGATGTCGTCGTCGATGGCCGGGTGGCTCTGCGGGTAGCCGGTGATGCCGACGTGCCGGAAGGGGCGGCCGAGCGCGGTGAGCTCGGCCAGCAGCGGGAGCGCGCCGTCGTAGCGCCCGGCGGGCGGGTCGGCGTCGCCGGCCGGGACGAACACGTCGTCGATGCCGGCCGTGACGAGCCTGTCGACGATCTCCTTCAGGTGCACCTCGTCGACGACCAGGCGCGCGGACACGTGCGGCACGACCCGGTAGCCGCGCTTCGCGAGCCGCTCGGCGAGGTCGAGCGTGGGGCCGAGGCCCTTGGTGGGCGACGCGGTGACCGTGATGGTGACGTCGAGCGGCACCGACTCGACCACCCGGTCCTCGATCGTGTTCGTGGGAATGACCTCGTAGCGGACGTTCCGCAGCCAGTCGACGTTGCGCATAGCCCAACTCGATTCGTCATACGCAATGGCGTCGCTGTCGAGAGTAACTCCCGTCCCGAAGCCGGACAAGGAACTAAGCGTTCGCGACAACGCATATAGTTTCGCCATGAGCAACAAGGAGGCCGGCACCGGGGTTCAGTCGGTCGACCGGGCGATCAGCGTCCTGGAGATCCTGGCGCGGCAGGGCGAGGCGGGCGTCAGCGAGGTCGCGGCCGAGATCGAGGTGCACAAGTCGACGGCGTTCCGGCTGCTCAACGCGCTCGAGACGCGGGGCCTGGTCGAGCAGGCGGAGGACCGGGGGAAGTACCGGCTGGGGTTCGGCATCGTGCGCCTCGCCGGGGCGGTGTCCGGGGGCATGGACGTGACGCGGCACAGCCGCCCGGTGTGCGAGCGCCTCGCGCGCGAGCTGGGCGAGACGGTGAACATCGCGGTCGGCGAGGCGCACTACGCGGTGAACCTGGACCAGGTGCGCGGCCCGTCGGCGGTGACCGCGCACAACTGGGTCGGCCGGCTCACGCCACTGCACGCGACGTCGAGCGGCAAGGTGCTGCTGGCCTACCGCAGCGAGAAGCGCCGCACGGAGCTGCTGTCGCACGGGATGGAGCGGTTCACCCCGCACACGGCGACGACGCGCAAGCAGCTGACGGCGGACCTGGCCGCCGTGCACGAGCGGGGCTACGCGGTGGCCGTCGAGGAGTACGAGATCGGCCTCAACGCGATCGCGGCGCCCATCCGCGGTCACGACGGCAAGGTGTTCGCGGCGGTGAGCGCGTCGGGCCCGGCCTACCGGCTGACGGAGTCGCTGATGCACGAGCAGGCCCCGGCCCTGATCCACGGCGCGGACGAGATCAGCCGCCGGCTCGGCTATCTCGGCTAGAGCGCCGGCTCGGGTTCGCCGGAAAAATCATGGTCCGGCCTGGTTTCCGTTGTGGGCGTAGGGGTATGCAGCGGGAACCGGCTCGGGCGGGCGTGCCCCGGCCACCAATCGCGTGCGTGGAGTCGCCATGCTCAGCCACCACGAAGACAGGCAGCTCAGAGCCATCGAGCAGTGGTTCGAGGAGTCGGATCCGGCGTTGACGCGGATGCTCCGCAACTACGAGGCGCCGGGACGCAACCGGCAACGCACGGCCGCCCGCCTCGCGGTGGACCTGACGGGCGCGGTCCTGCTGACGATCGGCGCCCTCACCGCGGTCGCGGTCCTGGTCGTGATCGGCTTCCTCATGATCACCGTCGGCGTCTGCCTACACCTCGCCGCTCGCGGCTGACGCGGGCACCGCCGACACGGGCGGAACAACGCGAAGCCATGACGGCTGACGCCGCCGGAAAGAACAGGACTGCTTCTTCGTGAGCCGGCCGTGCACGCTCGGTGCCACTGACGACCGACTCGCGGGGAGCAGGTCGGGGAGGCCGCGCTGCCGGCGGCGCTGACCGCGGACCGAACCGGGCGGATGCGCGACATCCAGGTCAACGGCCCCAGGACCCCGTCCGACACCTAGGCGTCGATGTCCGTGGGGCAGCTCGTCTCCCCTCCACGGGCCGCCTGCAGAAGGAGGGTGTGGAGCGTTTCGCGCTGGCTCTCGTCGAGTGCGCCGAGCACCTCGTCCTCGATCGCCGCGAGCGCGGATTCGGCCTTCTCGAGCTGTTTCGCGCCGGCGTCGGTGAGCTCGACCAGGTGCCGGCGCCGATCCTCGGGCGAGCGTCGCCGTTCGATCAGGTTCTCGGCCTCCAGCTCGTTGAGCAGGCCGACGACATTGGTCCCGTCCATCTCCAGCGTGGCGGCGAGGGACTGCTGGGTGCAGTCGCCGCGACTCCGCAGCACCGTCAGCGCCACAAGATGACGCGGCCGCAGGCCCAGCGGTGCCAGCACCGCCTCAGAACGCACCCGCACGCGACGCGCGAGATGGTCGAGCAGCGCACCGGAGCGATGCTCGACCGGCTGGTTGACCACGGGCAGGGAACCCATAGCCCAAGTCTACCCGCCGACACCACCAACCGATGTGCTATAAATGATTTGTGCTACACAAACCATCTATGAAGGGGGCATGAGCGGTGCACCTCCTGCACATCGACTCGAGCATCCAGGGTGACCGGTCCGTCAGTCGCAAGCTCTCCGCGCGCGCCGCGGACCTCTGGCGCGACGCGCATCCCCGGGGCACCGTCACCTATCGGGACCTGGGCAGCAATCCCGTCCCGCATCTCGACGCGACTACCGGCCCGGCCCGGCTAATGCCCGCGGAGCAACACACCCCGGCCCAGGCCGCCTCGTGGGCACTCACCGAGGAGCTGGTCGACGAGATCAAGTCGGCGGACACGGTCCTGCTGGGACTTCCGCTGTACAACTTCGGCGCACCCAGCAGCGTCAAGGCCTGGGTGGACCACCTCATCGCGCCCGGACTGTCCATCGATGCCGAGACCCACGCTCCCCTGCTCGGCGGCCGCGAGTTCGTCGTACTCGCCAGCCGTGGTGGGGGCTACACCGAAGGCACCCCCCGCCACGGTTGGGACCACGCGGAACCGTGGCTTCCGCACGCCTTGGCGTCGACAGGTCTGGAACCACGCTTCATCACCGCCCAGCTCACCCTCGCCCACACCACCCCCGCCATGGCGGAACTGATCCCGCTGGCCGAGCAGAGCCTGGCCGAGGCCGAGCGCGCCGTCGACGAACTGTGGACCCCGGCAGCCGCAATGGTCTGAGCCGCCCCGACGTACTGCGGCCTATCAGCACCAGACGGCACAACGGGATGATCCACAGGAGATCGGCGACAAGAGTTGGTGACCGTCACAGGCGGTGCCGCGGGCCAGGAGCCGCTGCCGATCCCCGTCGTTGGCTGGACCCGAGCACCGAACACCGCCGCGGCGGTTTCAGCGCAGCTTGCTGAAGAACTCCCGGACGTCGTCGACGAGCAGGTCCGGGGCCTCCATGGCGGCGAAGTGGCCGCCGCGGCCGAACTCGGACCAGTGCACGACGGTGTGTTCGAGCTCGACAGTGCGCCGGATCGACACATCCAGAGGGAACACCGCGACCCCGGTCGGCACCGTGGAACGCGCACTCGCGCCCCAGGCTCCGGCATGCGCGGTCTCGTAGTAGCTGTTGGCCGAGGACCCGGCCGTGCCGGTCAGCCAGTACAGCATCACGTTGGTCAGCAACAGATCCCGGTCCACCGCGTCCTCGGGCAGTTCGGCGGCGGGATCGGTCCACTCCTTGAACTTCTCCACGATCCAGGCCAACTGCCCGACCGGGGAGTCGTGCAGCCCGTGCGCCAGCGTCTGCGGCCGGGTGATCTGGATCATCGTGTAGCCGGACTGCTCGGTCTGCAGGTACCGCAGGTGCTCCAGCCGCGCCCGCTCGGCCTCGGTCAGCTCCCCCACCTCGTCC
>NZ_DASWSJ010000265.1:0-13457 GCF_036402745.1 Actinophytocola sp.
AACCGGTGAACTCCCAGTGCCAGGGCTCCTCGCGGCCCTGCCCCGGGCGCGCCCACGGCGGGTTCGACCAGCCGAAGGCCGGCGCGTTCGCGGCCAGCCACGCGTACTCCGCGCTGCCGAAGGACTGGGCGCCGCCGCACATGTCGACGGCCAGGGCCCAGCCGTGGTTGCTGGTGCCGGGCACGGCGGCGAGCGACGGCTTGGTGCCGTAGAGCCGGACCTGCTCGGCGAACGTGCGGTAGGAGTCGGTGACACAGATGCCCCGGCCGAACGTGCCGGCATACGCGCTGGTCAGCGCGCCGAACGCGGCCGCGGCGTCGCAGCGCAGCACGTGCTGGCCGACGCCGATCGGGCACAGCGCGGTGAGCGGGATGAAGCCGTTCGGGTAGCCGCCCCAGGCACCGGGGGCCTCACCAGGAGCGCGCGGCGGCAGCTCGACACCGCCGCAGCGCCAGGGCAGGCCGCCGTCGTCGGCCTTGGGCACCGGACGCGCCGGACCGGCCGGCAGCGACGGGCGCGCCACACCGAGGACCGTGTCGCCCGCGGGCAGGTCGGTGACCACGACGCCGGCCAGCCGCGCGTCCGCGGTGAGCATGGTGCGCTCGTCGAGGACGATGCCGACGCCCTGCACGCCGTACCGCTTCGGGCCGAGAAAGACCAGGTCACCGGGCTGGGCCTGGTCGCGGGGCACGGCCGGCAGCACGGCCAGCTGGTCCTTCGGGGCGGCCGGGAGACCGCCGAACGCGGCCTGGACGAGGCCGGCGCAGGAGTACGCGTCGGGGCCCGTGCCGCCGCGCGCGGGGACGTAGGGCTTGCCGAGCGCGTCGACCGCCTTGCTGACGGCCGCGATCGTCTCCTTCGGGAGCACCAGGAGCACCTCGCCGGACGGCAGTGTGATGCTGGCCACACCACGTTGGCCGCCCAGCGGGGTCAGGCCCGCGGGCAGCCTGGCGGGGTCGCGCAGGGCGGCCGCGGGCGGCGGCACGACCCCGGCCTTGGCGAGCTTGCCGACGTAGGCGCGCCAGCTGGCGGCGGTCCGCTCGTTGCGCTGCTGCTGACCACGCTGCTGCTCGACGACGGCCGCGTTGGTGTCCGCGACCACGCCTCCGAGCTCGGAGGAGACGGCGGCCGCCCGGTTGCTCGCGTCGTCGGTGCGCCGGTCGAGGTCGGCCTGGCGACCCGCGGCGTCGGCCTGGGTGGCGTTGGCGGCACGCTCGGCCGCCGCGGCGGCGACCTGGCGGCGGACGGCGCCGGCGAGCCGGGTGTCCTGGTCGGCGCGGAGGCGGTCGAGGAGGCCGGCGCCGTCGAGGAAGTCCTCGGGGCCCGTGGACATGAGGGCACGCAGCTCGGCGGGCTGGGCGAGCGAGGCGTAGACGGCGGCGGAGTAGGCGTCGACGTCGGCCTGCTGCTCGCGCACCGTCGCGTCGGCCCGCTCGCGGGCGGTCCGCGCGGCGGCGGCCGCCTCGGTGGCCGTCGTGAGGTCGCGCTCGGCGTCGTGGATCTTGCCGGCCAGGTCGGCGAGCTCGCGCTGCACGCCGGCGGCGGTCCGCTGGAGCTGGGCGACCTTCGGGTCGGCGAACGCCTCGCCGGGTCGCGGGTCGGTGCGCGGCTCACCCGGCGCGCCTGGCTCCGGGCCCGGCTGGGCCCCGGTGGGCGGCGCCAGGAGGAGGGCAGCCGTCAGCGCCAACCCGGCGCAGACACTGGCACGTGCCCTGATGGCGTGCAACCCCCACCTCCTATACCGGTAACAACGCCCGGCGGGGGTCGGGGATGCGTCACCCGATCCGGTTCGGCGTGAACGCCGCGGGCACCGCGCACGTACAGAAGGTCAGGAGCGGCCGAGGCGGGCCAGCAACACCGCCGACGGCACCGGGTGCGCGCCCCGGCGCCGCACCGAGTCGGCCACGGCCCGGTCCGAGGTCACCACGATCACCGGGCGGCCCTCGGGCTCCGCGGTGACCAGCGCCCGGATCACGTCGTCGGCCAGGACACCCGGGTCGGAGAACAGGACGCGGACGCCGCGGGGGGAGGTGGTGGGCACGGCGACCACGCCGGCGCCGTCGAACACCAGCGTGACCTCGGCGGAGGTGCGGGCCGCGAGCGCGGCCAGCTGGCGGATCAGGCGGTCGCGCTGGTCGGACAGGGACAGCTCCGGATAGCCCGTCTTCGTGACGTTGTAGCCGTCGACCACCAGGTGCACCGACGGCAGCGCCAGCAGCCGCTCCAGCGCGGCCGGGTCCTCCACCCGGCTCACCGAGCCGTGCGCCTCGGTGGCGCCGCGCACGAGGTCGGCGGGGCGCGGGCCGGAGCCGCCGAGGGCCAGCTCGCGGCGCAGGCCGGTGACCGCGCCGTCGAGCGTGTCGACCAGCAGGGCCAGCCGGACCTCGTCGGCCTGGCGGGCCTCGCGGGCGGACTGCCGGGCGATCTCGGCGTCGGCCTCGGCCCGCTCGGCGCGGGCACGCTCGGTCTCCGCGCGTTCCTGCTCGCGGGCGCGCTGGTCGGTGAGCGCGGCGAGCGACGCGTCGGCCTCGGCGCGGATGCGTTCTATCTCCGTGCTCGCCTTCGCCGCCGCGTCGCGGGCCTCGCGCACCTTCACCCCCTGCTCGCGCAGGCGCTTGCGCAGCCGCTCGAGCTCGACCTCGCCCTCCTGGCGCACCCGGTCGACGGCGTCCTGCACCGAGTCCAGCTCGCCACGCAGCTTGGCCAGCTCCGTCTCGGCCCGATCGGCCCGCACGACGGCCGAGTCCCGCTGCGCGCGCAGCGTGGCGTCCGACGCCCGGCGCGCCACCAGCTCCAGGTAGTGCCCCGCGGTCTCCTCGCCCAGCAGCACCGCCGCCGCGGCGACCGCCACCGGGTCCTCGCTGGTGAGGTCCAGCGCGGCCGGCCGGTTCTTGCGGCTCCACTCGACGACGGCCGTGCGGAAGGCCGTCGAGTCACGCAGGCTCGCGATCAGCGGCGCACCACCGAGCCGCGCCCGCTTGGCCGGGGTGAACCGGGCCACCGCGCGCAGCTGCTGCGGGATGTCCATTGTGGGCAGGGCGCCGATGGCCTCGGCGCCGAGCTCCGCGATGCGGCCGCGGACCGCGTCCGGCAGCGCCGACCAGTCCACAGTGGACTCAGCAGGGCCGGAGGTCTCGGGTGGGTGCCCGAGCTCGTCCGGTCCAACCGGTTCGGTCGACGGTGCCATCCCAACAGGCTAGCCGGGCACCCTGGAGCGCACGCGCCGGCTTTTTGTCGGTGCCCTGCTCTAGCTTGCGGATCATGACGAAGCCGGCCGGCCAACTCGCGTTCGACGAGCTCGGCACCCCGCTGCGCGCCACCACCTTCGTCGTGTTCGACCTGGAGACCACCGGCGTCAGCGACGAGGACACGGTCACCGAGATCGGCGCGGTGAAGATCTGCGGCGGCGAGGTGGTGGGCGAGTTCGCCACCCTCGTCGACCCGGGGCGCGGCATCCCACCCGAGATCGTGTCGCTCACCGGCATCACCAACGCCATGGTCTACGCCGCGCCCCGCCTCGACGCCGTGTTACCCGCGTTCCTCGAGTTCGCCGCCGGCGCGGTGCTGGTCGCGCACAACGCCGGCTTCGACACCAACTTCATCCGCAAGGCCTGCCTGCGCCACGGCTACCGCTGGCCCAGGCCCACCGTCGTCTGCACGGTGCGGCTGGCCCGGCGGGTGCTCACCCGGGACGAGGCGCCGAGCTGCCGGCTGTCCGCGCTCGCCGAGCTGCTGCAGGCCCGCACCAAGCCCACCCACCGGGCGCTGGCCGACGCGCGGGCCACGGTCGACGTGTTCCACTCCTTGCTCGAGCGGGTGGGCTCGGTCGGCGTGCAGTCGCTCGAGGAGCTGCTCGACTACATCCCCGAGGTCACCCCGGAGCAGCGGCGCAAGCGCACGCTGGCGGCCGAGCTGCCCAACGAGCCGGGCGTGTACCTGTTCCGCGGGCCCAGCGACGAGGTGCTCTACGTCGGCACGGCCACCGACCTCAAGCGCCGGGTGCGGCAGTACTTCACCGCCAGCGAGACCCGCCGCCGGTTACGCGAGATGGTCGCGCTGGCCACGCGCGTCGACCACGTCACCTGCGCGCACCCGCTCGAGGCACAGGTCCGCGAGCTGCGGCTGCTGTCCTCGCACAAGCCGGCCTACAACCGGCGCTCGAAGAACCCGAAGCAGGCCTGGTGGGTCACGCTCACCGACGAGGCGTTCCCCCGGCTGTCGCTGGTGCGGCTGCCGCGCGACGGCGCGCTCGGCCCGTTCCGCTCCCGCGGGCTCGCCGAGGACGCCATGGTCGCGCTGCAGGACGCAACGGGCCTGCGGCCGTGCACGGTGCGCATCCCGGCCCAGCGGGCGCAGGCGCGGCCGTGCGCGCTGGCCGAGCTCGACCGGTGCGCGGCGCCGTGCGCGGGCCGGCAGAGCGTCGTCGAATACTCCCCGTCGGTCGGCGCGTTCTCGGCGCTGGTGGCCGGCCGGCGGCTGGATCCGTTGCGCCGCCTGGAGTCCCGGCTCGTCGCGCACGCCGAGGCGCAGCGCTACGAGCAGGCGGGGCTCGACCGCGACCGGATGCGGGTGCTCGTCCGCACGCTCGACCGGGGCCAGCGGCTGGCGTCGCTCGCGGCGGTGCCCGAGCTCATCGCCGCGCGGCCGGACGGGGCGGGCGGCTGGCAGTTCGCGGTGGTGCGGCACGGCAGGCTGGCGTCGGCGGGGGTCGCGCGGCGCGGGGTGCGGCCGATGCCGGTCGTCGACGCGCTCGCGGCGTCGGCCGAGACGGTGCTGCCCGAGCCGGGTCCGCTGCGGGGCGCGCCGGCCGAGGAGGTCGGTGTGGTGCTGCGCTGGCTGGATCGGCCGGGCACCCGGATGGTTCGATGCTCCCAGCCCTGGACCGAGCCGGCCCTGGCGGCCGCCAGCTGGCGCGGCTGGCTCACCAGGGCGGATGCTGCACTGGAGCGGTTGGAGGTGTCCCGGTGACGTTCGACGTGCTCACGATGGGCCGGGTGGGGGTCGACATCTACCCGGAGCAGATCGGGGTCGGGCTCGCGGACGTCACCTCGTTCGGCAAGTACCTCGGCGGCAGCCCCACGAACGTGGCGGTGGCGGCCGCGCGGCACGGACACCGGGTCGCGGTCATCACCCGGACGGGCCAGGACCCGTTCGGCGAGTACGTGCACCGCGCGCTCGGCGAGTTCGGCGTCGACGACCGGTTCGTCAGCGCCGTGCCCCACCTGCCGACGCCGGTCACGTTCTGCGAGATCTTCCCGCCGGACGACTTCCCCATCTACTTCTACCGCTACCCGAAGGCCCCCGACCTCGAGATCAACGCCGGCGAGCTCGACCTCGACGCGGTCCGCGACGCACGGATCTTCTGGGCCACGGTCACCGGCCTGTGCGAGGAGCCCAGCCGCTCGGCCACGCTCGCCGCGCTGGCCGCCCGCCCGGCCGGGGCCGTCACCGTGCTCGACCTCGACTACCGGCCGATGTTCTGGCCCTCGCGCGAGGAGGCCCGGCGCTGGGTCCAGGAGGCCCTCCCGCACGCCACGGTCACGGTCGGCAACCTCGACGAGTGCGACACCGCGGTCGGCACCCGCGAGCCGCGCGAGGCCGCGAAGGCCTTGCGGGACAAGGGGGTCTCGCTCGCCGTGGTCAAGCAGGGCCCGGCCGGCGTGCTGGCCGTCGACGACGCCGGCGAGGTCGAAGTGCCGCCCGTCCCCATCGACGTGGTCAACGGCCTGGGCGCGGGCGACAGCTTCGGCGGCGCGCTGTGCCACGGCCTGCTGTCGGGCTGGGACGCGGCGCGGATGATGCGCTTCGCCAACGCGGCAGGCGCCATCGTGGCCTCGCGTCTGTCATGCTCCGAGGCCATGCCCACGACGCGGGAGGTCGAGGAGCTGATGTCGCGTGCGGGCTGACGAGCTTCGGCGCATCCTCGACGCGCGCGCCACCGACCCGGCCAGCATCGCCGAGGCGGCCGCGGCCCGGCGGCCCGGCTCGCTGCTCGGCGCCCGCGACCGGGCGCTGGTCATCGCGGCCGACCACCCGGCCCGCGGGTCGCTGCGGGCCGGCGCCGACCCCATGGCCATGGCCGACCGGGCCGACCTCCTCACCCGGCTGGTCGAGGCGCTCGCCCGGCCGGGGGTCACCGGCGTGCTCGGCACCGCCGACATCCTGGAGGACCTGCTGCTGCTCGGCGCCCTGGACGAGCGCGGCGTGTTCGGCTCGATGAACCGCGGCGGGCTGGCCGGCGCGTCCTTCGAGCTCGACGACCGGTTCACCGGCTACACCGTCGACGCCATCCGCCGGTTCGGCTTCGACGGCGGCAAGATGCTGCTGCGCGTCGACCTCGCCGACGACCGCACCGCGCCCACGCTCGAGGCGTGCGCCAAGGCGGTCGGCGGCCTGGCCGACGCGGGCCTCGTCGCGATGGTCGAGCCGTTCCTGTCCAGCCGCGCCGGCGGGGTGCTGCGCAACGACCTGTCCGTCGGGGCGGCCACCACGGCGCTCACGATCGCCGCCGGCCTCGGCCACACGTCGGCCTACACGTGGCTCAAGGTCCCGGTCATCGGCGACGGCGGGGATGACATGGCACAGGTTTTGGCCGCCACGACTCTGCCCACCCTGCTGCTGGGCGGCGAGGTCTCGGCCGAACCGGACGCCACCTACGCCCGCTGGGACAAGGCCCTGCGACACCCCACCGTCCGCGGCCTCGTCGTGGGCCGCTCGCTGCTCTACCCACCGGACGGAAACGTCGCCCACGCCGTCGACACCGCTGCGGAGCTTCTATGACTGACTTCTACCGGCCCGCCGGGTCGATCGCCGACGACCGGCACCGGGTCGTCGTCACGCCACTGTCGGCCGGCTGGGACTACTCGGGGCTCAAGGTCCTCGCGCTGGCGCCGGGCACCCTGTACGAGGTGTTCACCGACGTGGCGGAGACGCTCGTGCTCCCGCTGTCCGGCGACGGCGTGCTGGTGGAGGTCGACGGCAAGACGTTCGAGCTGCTCGGCCGGCAGGACGTCTTCGCCGGGCCCACCGACTTCGCGTACCTGCCGCGCGAGGCCTCGGCCGTGCTCACCACCACCCACGGCGCGGTGGTCGCGCTGCCCTCCGCGGTCTGCTACAAGCGGCTGCCCGCCCGGTACGTGCCCGCCGCCGACGTCCCCGTCGAGCTCCGCGGCGCCGGCCGGTGCAGCCGCCAGGTCAACAACTTCTGCACCCCCGACAGCTTCGAGGCCGACAAGCTCATCGCGTGCGAGGTGCTCACCCCGGGCGGCAACTGGTCCTCCTACCCGCCGCACAAGCACGACCGGGCCGGCGACACCGAGTGCGAGCTCGAGGAGATCTACTACTTCCAGGTGGCCCGCGACGGCGTCGGCTACCAGCGCGTGTACGCCTCCGAGGCCGGCCCCATCGACGTGCTGGCCGAGGTCCGCACCGACGACGTGGTCCTCATCCCGCACGGCTGGCACGGCCCGTCCATGGCCGCCCCCGGCTACGACCTCTACTACCTCAACGTGATGGCCGGCCCCGCCGACAAACGCGCCTGGCTCATCACCGACGACCCCGCACACACCTGGATCCGCGACACGTGGGCCGGCGAGCAGCCGGACCCGAGGCTGCCGTTCACGTCCCGGCCGCGCGCGTGAGCAGGGCCGCTCAGCCGGGGAAGTAGCCGCCGAAGATCAGCTCGGCCACGTGGGTCACGGTGGCGCGGCCGGTGTCGTAGCCGCCCTCGCCGCGCAGGTTGTTCATCACGGTCAGCACGTACCGCTCGCCCTCGCCGACGAAGCCGACCGTGTTCATCACCCAGCCGCCCTGCTCCTCGGACCAGCCGTCCTTGTTGCCCGGCCGCGCGGCGGGGCCGGCACCCCACACCCCCCACTGCTGGATCGCGTCGACCGAGCGCAGCTCCTCCACGATCGAGGACCGCTCGTCCGCGGGGAGCTTGGTGAGCACGTAGGTCATCAGCCGGTCGAGGTCCTCCGGCGTGCACTTCTGGAAGCCCCAGTACGGGTAGAACTTCGTGAAGCCCGCCTTCGGCACCAGCGAGGTCAGCCCGTAGTGCGGGAAGTTGTCGTTGAACGACATGTGGTCCGCGCCCGCGTACCGGAACCACAGGGTGTCCGCCGCGTTGTCGTCCGACGTGTGCAGCATCGCGTGGATCAGCGACCGGTCCTCCGCGGTGAGGCTGATCTCGCCGGCCCGCTGCCGGGTGTAGAGGTCGACGACCATCCCCAGCTTGATCGTGGACGCCGTCCAGGTGAGGTCCTCGGCGTGCCCGTTGTGCCACTCGGCGCCGGTGCGCAGGTCGTGCACGACGATGCCCGCGGTGCCCGGCCGGCCGTCGACGTAGGCGTCGGCCGCGGCGAACCGGGTCTGCAGGTCGCAGTCGAACCCGGTGTCCGCGCACGCCGGGGTGGCCGGGGGCGGCGGCGTGGTCGAGGTTGCCGGCGGCGGCGCGGAGGACGTGGGCGGCGGCGCGGACGACGCGGTGGGCGGCAGGGAGCGGAACCCGGCCGCCGGCCGCACGTCGTGCACCGGCGACCCGCACGCGCCAACGACGAACAGGGTCGTCGCGACCACCGCGACGACCCTGCTCAACCGTGTCCGGCTCAGAGCTTCTTGGACGGGTCCTCCTGGCTCGTGGCGACCGTCGAGCCCGTCTCGCTGGTGCCGGACTCCACCTGCTCGGGCGGGTGCCCGTGCTGCGCGGCCCGCGCCTTGGCGAGCGCCGCGGTCTCCTCCGGCGGGTCGGCCCGCAGCAGCGAGCCGGCCACCGGCTCACCCGCGGAGCCGAGCTTGTTCATCTTCTTCGGCACGGGCGCGCCCTGGTACTCCAGCGGGATCGGGTGGCCGTGCTCGTCCACCGGGCCGAGCGGCTGGTGGACCTCGATGAACTCACCGTGCGGCAGCCGCTTGATGATGCCGGTCTCCACGCCGTGCTCCAGCACCTGCCGGTCGGAGCGCTGCAGGCCCAGACAGATGCGGTAGGTGATCGCGTAGGCCAGCGGCGGCAGCAGCAGCAACCCGATCCGGCCCATCCACGTGGTGGCGTTCAGCGAGATGTCGAACTTCTCGGCCAGCACGTCGTTGGCCGCGGACAGCAGCGCCACCATGAAGTACGTGATGGCCATGACGCCGAGGCTGGTGCGTACCGGCACGTCCCGCGGGCGCTGCAGGAGGTTGTGGTGCGCGTAGTCCTTGGTGAACTTCCGTTCGAGCCATGGATAGACCACGGCGAGGCCCGTCAGCAGGGGCAGGCCGGCCATGAACGGGAAGAACGGCGCGGGAATCGTGTAGTTCCCGAGATAGACCTCCCACGCCGGCCATAGTCGGACCAGGCCGTCCGTCCAGGCCATGTACCAGTCCGGCACCGTGCCCGCCGAGATGTGCGCGGGGTTGTACGGGCCAAAGTTCCACACCGGGTTGATCTGGAACAGCCCGCCCATCAGCGCGGTGACGCCGATGACCACGGCCGTGAAGCCGCCGGCCTTGAGCGCGAACGTGGGCATGATCCGCACGCCGACGACGTTGGTCTCCTTGCGCCGCACGCCCGGGAACTGGGTGTGCTTCTGGTACCACACCAACCCGACGTGGACGCCGATCAACGCCAGCAGAATGCCCGGCACGAGCAGGATGTGCAGGGTGTAGAGCCGTGGGATCACTTCCGTGCCCGGGAACTCGCTGCCGAAGATCAGCCAGTTGATCCAGGTTCCGGCGATCGGGATCGACATCATCAGGCCGGACAGGATCCGCAGGCCGGCGCCGGAGAGCAGGTCGTCCGGCAGCGAGTAGCCGGCGAAGCCCTCGATGCAGCCGAGCATGAAGATCAGGATCCCGATCACCCAGTTGGCCTCACGCGGGCGCCGGAACGCGCCGGTGAAGAAGGTGCGGAACATGTGCACGACGATCGCCGACATGAACAGCAGCGCCGCCCAGTGGTGCACCTGCCGGACGAACAGGCCGCCGCGGATGTCGAAGGAGAGGTAGAGCGTCGACTCGTACGCGCGCGTCATCTCCAGCCCACGCAGGTTCGCGAACGAGCCCTGGTAGGTGACCTCGGCCATCGACGGGTCGAAGAACAGCGCCAGGTACGTGCCGGACAGCAGCAGCACGATGAAGCTGTAGAGCGCGACCTCGCCGAGCAGGAACGACCAGTGCGTCGGGAAGACCTTGTTGAGCTGGCGCCGCATACCGCCCGCGAGGTGGTACCGGTCGTCGGCCCACTTCGCCGCGCCGCCCGCTGCGCGCATGACGAGGTTGTCGGGCTTCGTCGGTGTCGTCAGACCGCTCATGACTTGCGCTCCCAGTACGCGGGACCCACAGGTTCGATGAAATCACCTGTCGAGATGAAATATCCAGTGTCCGGGTCGATTTTGATCGGCAGCTGGGCGAGCTTGCGGGTGGCCGGACCGAAGACCGGCTTCGCGTACTGCAGCGCGTCGAACTGGGACTGGTGGCACGGGCAGAGGATGCGGTTGGTGCGCTGCTCGTACAGCGAGGTCGGACAGCCCACGTGGCTGCAGATCTTCGTGTACGCGTAGTAGTCGCCGTAGTTGAAGTCCTCCTGGCCCGCGTGCTTGATCACCTTCTGGGCGTCGTCGGGGCGCAGGCGGATGAGCATCACCGGGTTGTCGGCCCGGTTGAGCGCCTTCAGGAGGGCCTCGTGGTCGCCGCGCTCGGACTCGCGGAACGGGAACACCGTCTCCATCGAGCCCGCGTCGAGGTCGGCCGGGCTGACCAGCTCGACCTGGCTGGGGTCGCCGGTGTCGCGACGCAGGAAGACCTTCTCGGCGCCGTGGTGTAGCCAGCCGGTGTGCAGCAGGCCGTTCTCGTTCGACGACTGCGCGTGCGGGTTGCGCAGCAGGCCACCCAGCGGGACCACGGTGATGGCGAGACCGAGCACGCCGCCGCCGAAGGCCAGCGAGCGCTTGATCAGTGGCCGGCGGGCGATCGTGCTGCGGTGGCCGGTGTCGGCGAGCTGGGCGACGACCGTCCTGATGTCCACGTCCTTGGAGCCGCCGTCGTGCCGCTCCTGCACCGCGATCTCGTGCGGGATGAACTTCCGCGTGTAGTTCAGGACGCCGACGCCGAGCGCGAGGATGGCGATGCCCAGGGTGAGCCCGAGGACCGGCGTGTAGAGCGAGTACAGGAAGTACCCGTCCTGGTCCGGCGCGACGTACTTCGACGGCCAGAAGATGAACGCGACGACGAAGGCCAGGCCGGTGAGGCCGGACACGGCGAACCAGAACGCGACCATCCGCTCGGCGCGCTTCTCCGCGCGGGTGCCCTTGACCGGCCACGGGTCGGGGTACTCCACCAGCTCGACGCCGTCGAGCTTGGTGCCGAGCCTGACCAGCTCGTCCCGGTCCATCCGGGCGAGGTCCTCGTCGCTCGGCACCTCCGGCGGAACGTCCGGGTGATCCACACTCATTGCTTAGCCCCGATCCACAACGTGATGCCGAGCAGCGCGGCGATTCCCACGATGAAGCCGATCAAACCCTCGGACTGCGGGCCCAGACCGCCGAGCGCGTCACCGCCGGGGTTGTTGTTCCCGTCCGTCACGGACTTGACGTAGCTGATGATGTCCTTCTTCTCCTGCGGCGAGAGCTGGCGCTCGGAGAAGCGCGGCATGTTGTCCGGGCCGGACAGCATGGCCGCGTACATCTGGAGCTCGGTCGAGCCGTCGAGCGACGGGGCGGACTTGCCGGAGGACAGCGCGCCGCCGCGACCGGTGAAGTTGTGGCACGACGCGCAGTTGAGCCGGAACAGCTCACCGCCGCGCGCCGGGTTGTCCCCGCGCAGCGCGGCGCCACGCTCCTTGGGGAGCACCGGGCCGCCGCCGTTGGCCTGGATGTACGCGCTGATCGCGTCGATCTCCTTCGGCGTGAGCACCGGAGGCTTCTCCGCGGCCTGCGCACCCTGCTGCACGGCCGGCATCCGGCCGGTGGAGGTCTGGAAGTAGACCGCCGCCTCACCGATCCCGATCAGGCTCGGGCCGCGGCCCTTGACGCCCTCGAGGTTCTGCCCGTGGCAGGTGATGCAGGTGTTGTTGTAGATCTGCTCACCCTGACGCACCACCGCGGGGTCCTCCTGGGCCTGCGCGGTCTGCGGCTGCGGGACCAGGAGGCTGTACAGCGATCCGATGCCGATCAGCGCGATGGCCAACGCCAGCAGGCCGGCCAGACGGCGGCGGGCCTTCGTACGGGCCCTGCGTTTCTTGCTCATCTAAGTGACAACCCCTGAGGTTCAGCTCGACGTCACGGCACCAGATAGATCACGCTGAAGAGGCCGATCCAGACGACGTCGACGAAGTGCCAGTAGTACGACACGACGATGGCGGACGTGGCCTGGGCCGGGGTGAACTTGCTCATCTTCGTGCGCATGAGCAGGTACACGAAGGCGATGAGGCCGCCGGTCACGTGCAGCCCGTGGAAGCCCGTGGCCAGGTAGAACACGGTGCCGTAGGCGGAGGACGGGATCGTGGTGCCCTCGGCGATGAGCGTGCGGTACTCGTTGGCCTGGCCGAGCACGAAGAACGTGCCCATGACCAACGTGATCGTGTACCAGCGCCTGAGCCCGAACACGTCACCCCGCTCCGCCGCGAAGACACCCATCTGACACGTGAATGACGAGGCGACGAGCACGATTGTGACAACGAGCGCGTACGGCACGTCGAGATGCGTTGGCGGCGGGGGCCAGTGGCTGCTGTCGTTCTGCGCCTTGACCGTGAAGTACATGGCGAACAGGCCGGCGAAGAACATCAGCTCGCTGGACAGCCACACGATGGTGCCGACGCTGACCATGTTGGGCCGGCTCAGCGAGTGCACACGCTGGCTGATGGAAGGCGATGCTGTCGTCACGCGGGCATTATTGCCTGCCCCGGCGTCATGGGACTGATCGGGTCCACGGCGCGTCGCGGGTGCTCGACCGATCCCCGACCGACGGCCGGGCACCTGAACCCGATCTTGGTGCGCCGGATAGCATCAGGTCGTCCGGACCTGGGCTTGGTCTCGTCTCGTTTCCGCCGGAGGACGCCCATCATGAGCTCGCCGCTGAAGATCCTGGTGTTCAGCCACCGGCCCGAGGTCCGGGAGACGATCATCACAGCCGTCGGCCGCCGCCCGGCCGCCGACATCGGCCGCGTCGAGTACGAGGAGGCCGCCACCATCTCCGAGGTCCTGATGGCGATGGACAGCGGCGCGGTCGACCTGGCCATCCTCGACGGCGAGTCCCAGCCGACGGGCGGTATCGGGCTGTGCCGCCAGCTCAAGAACGAGATCGCCGCCTGCCCCCCGATCGTGATCGCGATCCGCCGCAAGGACGACCGATGGCTCGCGACCTGGTCGCAGGCCGACGCGGTGATCGTGCACCCGCTCGACCCGCTGGCCGCCGCCGAGACCGTCGCCGACGTGCTGCGCAACAAGCAGCTCCCCGTCTATCAAGGGTGATCGAATCGTGAG
>NZ_DASWSJ010000266.1:0-8619 GCF_036402745.1 Actinophytocola sp.
CACCACCCACCCCGACACCCGCACCATTCGCCGGAACGCAACGCACACTTTGAAATCCCGGGGAGGCGGACTAGTCCTGCGCCGACCACCGGAACCTCAGGGGACCGTGACGGCACCCAGCCACCACCCACCCCGACACCCCCACCATTCGCCGGGACCCAACGCACACTGTCAATCCCGGGGTGGCGGACTAGCCGGCGGTGGTCAGGGCCAGGACGGCTGCTACCGGGACTCCGGTGGAGCGGAGAGCCGAGACGCAGGCCGTCGCGGTGGCGCCTGTTGTGATCACGTCGTCCAGCAGGACGGCCGGGATGTCCGGTGGCGGGCGGTGGCGTGGGTCGGGACGTAGGCGGCCCAGGAGGTTAGCCGCCCGGGCTGGGGCGTCCAGGCCTACCGAATCGGCTGCTCGGGGGTCCAGGCGTAGCGCCGGGACCACCGACGCCCACTGGCCCGTGGCACGGACGGCCGCGGCGCAGCGGTGCGCCACGGCGGCCATGTGCTGACCACCGCGGGCCCGGGCCGCCGTCGGGCGGGACGGGGCCGGGATGAGGACCACCGGGCCGGCCCGGATGGACGGGAGGGCGGCGGCCAGGGCGGCACCGAGGTGGGTGGCCAGCTCCCGGCGGCCGCGCTCCTTGTAGGCCAGGACCGCGCGGCGGGCGGCACCCTCGTACCGGCCCAGGGCGTAGGCCGACGTGAGGCCCGGGCGGGCGACGGGGACCGGCGCACCGAGCGAGCGGGCGCACGTCGGGCACCACGCCGTGAGCGGTGTGGCGCAGCCGGCGCAGCGCTGGGGCAGGATGAGGTCGAGGACTCGAGACGAACGCATGGTCGAATCATGGCACCGGGCACCGACAGTTTTCCTTCGCCCAGGTCAGGGCCCCAAGGACCAGAGATCAGCCGGGGTAGAACGGGATCGCGTCGCGGCCCTGGCCGTGGGGGTGCTGGCGCCACAGCTGCCCCACCCCGGAGGTGCTGGACACCGCCGCGGTGTCGGTCACGATCACGTCCCTGTCGGGGGCCGCGGCGATGGCCTTGAGCGGCAGCTGCAGGTTGTTCCGGTCGAACACCTCGAACTTGAGGCCGTCCACCGACAGGCTCGCCACCGGCAACGCGCCCTGCCTCGTGGCGACGACCAGCGTGTCCTGGCTGAGCCAGTCGACCCCGATGGCCTGCACGATGTTGATCGGCTGCAGCCGCCGGGGCGCGCGCAGCGCCACCGAGTCGTTGTCCCGCACGACCGACGCCACGACGAGCCTGCCCCTGGCCACCGCGGCCGCCCGGGTGCCGTCGCGGGACAGGCGCAGCTCCGTGATGGGCCCGAAGTCGGTCATGTCGGAGGCGTTGACCTGCAACGCCTTCCACGTGCCGTCGCCGGTGCGGACCGCGCGCACCACGTTGCCGTCGGCGACCGTCCACACCTCCTTGGCCGGCACCTCGTTCGACGTGCTGACCAGCCACGTCGGGCGGGTCATCGTGCGCGCCTCGAGGTTGACCTCCTGCATGTCCTTGCCGTACTCGCCGATGCGCAGCCGCGGCCCGGTGTCGGTGTCCACGACCGCGGCCAGGTAGGCGCCGTCGATCGACTGGGCCGCGGTCAGCACCTGGTACCCGCCATCGCCCGCCGGTCCGTCGATCGGCTTGCCGTCGCGCAGCGAGTGCAGCCTGCCGTCCGCCACGACCAGGCCCGACTGGTCGGAGTCCGGCTTGGTCGGCGCGTCGTAGGCCTTGAGGTCGCCGAGGCGCCAGTCGCGGTGGCCGGCGATCAGGTCCTGGCCGTCGGCACGCAGCCGCAGCCGGCTCGACGTCACGGTCTGCAGGGACAGCACGACCTGCGCGGCGATCTGCTCGCGTTGCTCCTGGGTCTTGTCGCCGAGCTCCTTGAGGTCGACGACCAGGGTGCCGTCGGGATCGGGTACCACGTTGGTTCTCGTGCTGATGCCCTCCAGCGGCGAGCGCACCGACCGGCGCATCGTGTCCGACGGCCCGGACAGCAGCACGTTGACCACCCGCGACGGCAGCCCGTTGACCGGCTCGGCCGTCACGTACCGCAGGTCGGGCACGGTGACCCGCAGGTTGGGGTCGAAGTAGTAGACGGTGACCGCGCGGTAGCTCGCCTCGAAGTCGGAGATCGGCACGAACCGGGTGGTCGGCGGCGAGTCGATCCGCCACTGTCCGTCGGCCTGCCGGCGGACCTTGACGTCGAACTCCTGGTCGTCGATGGCGGGGACGAACGCGTGGTCCGCGCCGAGCCGGCCGACCGGCCTGACCTGCAGGACCACGGTCTCGGCCTCGCTGGAGACCGCGCCGGGGTCGACCGTCGCGGGGTCGCGCACGGGCACCGTGTCGAACGTGTCGAGGACGATCGTCGGCGCGGCCTCGCCGTTCCAGCCCTGCTTGCCCTTCTCGGTGAGGTACATGGCCGCGGCCTCGGAGTTGCCGGACTTGTGGATGAACTCGCGCACCAGGTCGAACGGGTCGAGGCCGCGGGTCGGCTCGTCGACCACGCCCTGCGGCTGCGCCGTGTCGGCGTTGCGCACCGCGTGCGGGTTGGACCGCTCCGGGATGTTCGCGCAACCGGACACCAGCAGCACCGACAGGAGCGCGAGGACGAACGCACGCCGGCGGGTCATCGGACCTCCTCCCAGGCCGGGGCGGGCGGCGGGATCGACGTGCGCGGCACGTCGTCCGGCTCGGGTGCCTCGGTGGCCACGGTGACCCGGTAGGCGTCGTCGGCGACGGGCGCGTCGACAGCCTCGGCGAGCACCACGTCGGCGTCCGGCGGGGGCAGCTCGAGCGGGCTCGCGTCGAAGCCGACGCTCTGCCGGCGTGGCAGCGTGAGCCGGAAGCAGGCGCCCTTGCGGGGCTCGCCCCACGCGTCCAGCCCGCCGCCGTGCAGCCGGGCGTCCTCGACGCTGATCGCGAGGCCGAGGCCGGTACCGCCGGTGTGCCGGTTGCGGGACGGGTCGGCCCGCCAGAAGCGGTTGAACACCAGGCCCGCCTCGCCCTGGCGCAGGCCGATGCCGTAGTCCCGGACGGTGACCGCGATGGCCTTGTCGTCGAACGCCATCCGCAGCCGGACCGGCCGGCCCTCGCCGTGGTCGACCGCGTTGGCCAGCAGGTTGCGCAGGACCCGCTCGATGCGCCGGGCGTCGACCTCGGCCGCGGCCTCCTCCTCCGGCATGTCCAGCAGGATCTCGCTGCCCGCGTTGCGCGCGATCGTGCCGACGGCCCGGGCCGCGCGCACGGCGATCGGCCGCAGGTCGACGTACTCGGCGACGAGCTCCTCGACGCCCGCGTCCAGCCGGCTGATCTCGAGCAGGTCGGCGAGCAGCGCCTCGAACCGGTCGAGCTCGTCGACCAGCAGCTCGGTGGAGCGGGCGAGCCCCGGCGGGAACTGTTCGCGCGAGGCGTGCAGCACGTCGGCGGCCATCCGGACGGTGGTCAGCGGGGTGCGCAGCTCGTGCGAGACGTCGGAGGTGAACCGGCGCTGCAGCGTGCCGAACTCCTCGAGCTGGCGGATCTGGCGCTGGATGCTCTCGGCCATCCCGTTGTAGGACTCGGCGAGCTTGGCGACGTCGTCCTCGCCCACGACGAGCATGCGCTGGTCGAGCTCGCCGCCGGCGAACCGGGCCGCGGCCTGGGCGGCGCTGCGCACCGGGCGCACGACCTGCCGGGTGACCAGGTTGGCGATGCCGGCGAGGAGCAGCAGGAGCACGAGGCCGCCGACGATCAGCGTGCTCTGGACGACGCTGATCGTGTGCTGCTCGGCGGTGAGCGGGAACAGCATGTAGAGCTGCATCGGCCGGTTCGCGGTGCCGAACGGCGCGCCGACGATGAGGAACGTGGTGCGGCCCGAGGCGCGGTCGACGGTGTAGATCTGCACCGCGAACTCGTGGGACTGCACGAAGTGGCGCAGGCTGTCGGGCACGTCGTGGTACGCGCCGACGCTGAGGCTGTCGCCCAGGTCGGCCAGGCCCGGCGAGTCGCTGGCCAGCACCGGCTCGAACGCGCCGGCCGCGGAGCTGGCGGTGCTGCTGTTGGGCGAGGAGCTGGTGAGCCGGTTGAGCGCGCTGGTGAGCCGGTTGCGCACGGCGTCGGCGGTGGGGTTGACGCCGGTGAGCTCGGTCTCGGCGACCTGGACGGCGTCGCGGGTGGCCGCGATCGCGGCCTCCTCCTTGGTCGCCAGCAGCCGGTCGGTGATCTGGTTCTGGAGCACCATGCCCAGCACGAAGACGACCGCGGAAGACAGCGCCAGCGTGCTGACGACCACGCGCACCTGCAGCGAGCGCCGCCAGAGCTCGCCGAAGTAGGCGGCGCGCTGGTGGGAGAACTCCACGGCCCGGGCGGCGGCCGAAGCCACCGCCCGTAAACATCGTTTCATCGGTCCCCTATCACGGCGGACCGGCCTTGTACCCGACGCCGCGGACCGTCAGCACCACCTCGGGGTGCTCCGGGTCGGTCTCGACCTTGGAGCGCAGCCGCTGCACGTGGACGTTCACCAGCCGGGTGTCCGCCGCGTGCCGGTAGCCCCACACCTGCTCGAGCAGCACCTCGCGGGTGAACACCTGGCGCGGCTTGCGGGCCAGCGCCACGAGCAGGTCGAACTCGAGCGGGGTCAGCTGGATCGCCACGCCGTCCCGCGTCACCTCGTGCCCCGGCACGTCGATGGTGAGGTCGCCGATGGACAGCATCTCGGCCGGCTCGGAGTCGGTGCGGCGCAGCCGCGCCCGCACCCGGGCCACGAGCTCCTTGGGCTTGAACGGCTTGACCACGTAGTCGTCCGCACCCGACTCGAGGCCCAGCACGATGTCGACGGTGTCGCTCTTGGCCGTCAGCATCACGATCGGCACACCCGACTCGGCGCGGATGGCCTTGCACACGTCGATCCCGTTGATCCCGGGCAACATCAGGTCGAGCAGGACCAGGTCCGGCCGAAGCTCGCGCAGCGCGGGCAGCGCCCGGTTGCCTTCGGCGACCACCGCGGTGTCGAATCCCTCGCCCCGCAGCACGATGGTCAGCATCTCGGCCAGAGCCGGGTCGTCGTCCACTACCAGCACACGTGCCTTCATGGCTACATCGTCGCACTTCGTGAGTCTCGTTCGTGTGGGACCCGCTGATCGTCGCTTACCCACCCGGGTGACAGACCTGTAACGACAGCCTACCGTCGAGCGGTCTACACGTTGAAGTTTTAACCATGGGGGTCATGGAGGTGGTTGATGGGCATCCGAAGGCTCAACCACGCCGTGCTCTACGTACGTGACGTCGGGCGCAGCGTGGGGTTCTACCGGGACGTGCTCGGCTTCCAGGTCGTCCATGAGCGGGCGACCGCCGCGTTCCTGCGGGCCGCCGAGTCGGACAACGACCATGACCTGGGCCTGTTCGCAGTGCGCGGCAACGCCCCGCGGACGTCCGGGACGGCGGTCGGGCTCTACCACCTGGCGTGGTCGGTGAACACGCTGCCGGAGCTGGCGACGTTCGCGGACAAGCTGGCCAAGGCGGGCGCGCTGGTCGGCTCGTCGGACCACGCGGTGTCGAAGTCGTTGTACGGCAAGGACCCCGACGGGCTCGAGTTCGAGATCTCGTGGTTCGTGCCGCGCGACCGGGTGACCCCGGAGATGACCGAGTCGCCGATGATCGGGCGGCTCGACATCGGCGCGGAGATCGAGCGGTGGGGCGCCGACCTGGTCGGCGCGCCGTAGGTTCGAAGGGGCCCAGAGCGGGGGCCCCTCAGCCGCGCAACGCGTCCGCGAGGGCGGTGAGGTCCGGCGTGGCCGTCCCGTCCACCACCTGCCAGGGCGCCAGCCAGTGGTCCGCCGCCAGGCCGTCGTAGACCGCCGCGACGCGGGCCTGGAGGGCCTCGTCGGACTCCCAGTTGTCCCGGCCGCGCCCCGCCTCCGTCGCCTCGCGGTGGGCCGAGCGGGACGCCGCGACGTCGACCGGCACCCGCAGCAGCAGGTGCGCGTGCGGCACCGGGAGGCCGAACCGGTCGATCTCGACGGCACGCACCCAGTCGACGAACTCCCCGCGCGCGGACTGGTGCAGCCGCGCCGCCCCGAACGCCGCGTTGGACGCCACGTACCGGTCGAGCAGCACGACGTCGTTGGCCTCGAGCGCCGCGCGGATGTCGGCCGCGGCGCCGCGCCGGTCCAGGGCGTAGAGCATCGCCATCCCGTAGACCTCGTCGCCGAAGCCGCCGAGCCGGCCGTGCAGGCCCTCGCGCACCAGGTCCGCGTGGATGTCCTCGCCGTAGCGCGGGAACGCCAGCCGCACGACCCGGCCGCCTAGCTCGGCGGTGAGCTTGTCGGCCATCGTGCGCTTGCCCGCGCCGTCGAGGCCCTCGATCACGATCAGCAGTCCCACACCGCGAAGACTACGAGAACGGGATGTGCCACCACGGACTGGTGCGATCGGTCATCAGCAGCTGGTGCGGCCCGCGGACGGACACGTACATGTGGCCGTACTCCTCGTTGTCGAACCGGATCACCCGGCCGAGCGCGTAGCCGGCGCTGAAGTCGGCCCACGAGGTGTAGTGCTGGCGGCACAGCTCGCCGGCCCGCAGCACGATCGCCTCGGCCGCGCGGTAGTCGCAGAACCGGCCGCCGTAGCCCCAGCGCGCCATGTTGACCGCGCGACCGAAGTCGTAGCCGAACACCGAGTTGACGATCCCGTTCGGCGCCAGGATGCCGTCGGCGCGGAACCTGGCCTCGTAGCGGGTGATCACGTCCACCGACGCGACCATCTCCTCGCTGTCGCCGCCGTTGTGCCGGCGCGCCCAGGCCCCGACGGCCGCGCGCCACGCCGGCAGGTCGTAGCCGCCGTGCTGGCGCAGCAGCTGGCGGCGCACGGTGAGCACGGCGTCGGTCTCGGTGCCGATGTTGAGCCCGGCGAGCAGGTAGTCGACCTGGCGCTGCCAGTCCTCCGCGGTCGTGACACCCCAGCTGTCGGCCAGCGACTCGCGGTTCTCCTGGTAGTCGCGCACCGGGTCGTCCAGCGCGTTCCACGGGCTGGAGACGTGCACCGGAAGGTGCGCGCCGCAGGCGAAGCCGTGTGCCAGCGGGCCGTAGTACGGGCCGGCCGGGGTGCTGACCACCCCCTCGACGTGATCGCAGATCACCACGGCGCGGAGTTTACGGGCGGGCATTGCAACGATCTCCAGGTGCTGGTACGTCATGCGGGCATGAGACTCGCGCGAGTGATCGTTGCGTCGCTGGTGCTGGCGATCACCGGCTGCGGCGCCCGGGCGGTGGAGTCGCAGGGGCCGAACGAGCAGGACCCGCTGCGCGGGCGCACGTTCCTGTCCACCGAGGTCACCGAGGCCGGCAAGCCGCTCGCGCTCCTGCCGCGGACGAGGGTGTCGCTGACGTTCACCGACGACGGCCGGCTGCTCGCGAACGCCGGCTGCAACACGCTCACCGGTCAGGTGACCACCGGCGGCGGCGTGATCGGCGTCGGCGACGGTCTCGCGCAGACCGACCTGGGCTGCGAGCCGAAGCGGCTGCAGCAGGACACCTGGCTGTCGAAGGTGCTCAACAACAAGCCGACGTGGCGGCTGGACGGGACCCGGCTGGTGCTCCGGTCCCAGGAGACCGAGCTGGTGCTGCTGGACCGCGAGGTGGCCGACCCGGACCGGCCGCTCGCCGGCACCACGTGGGCGGTGGACACGCTCGTCGACGGCCAGGTAGCCGGCAGCACGCCGGCCGCCGCGACCGCCACGCTCAGGTTCGGCAAGGACGAGGTGAAGATCTTCGCCGGCTGCAACAGCGGCTCGGCCGGCTACACGCCGACCGGCGACACGATCCGGTTCGCCGACGCGGCGATGACCCGGATGGCGTGCCCACCTGACATCATGCGTCTCGAGGCGGCCGTGCTCGGCGTGCTCCGCGGGGAGGTCACGGTGCGGATCCAGGCCGACCGCCTGACCCTGACCACCCCGTCCGGCAAGGGAATCCAGCTACGTGCCCAGTGATCACGGTGAGAAGAACGGCCTGCCCATCATCGCCTTCGCCGGCCAGGCGGAGTTCGCGGCGTGGCTCGCCGAGCACGCGGACACGCGCGGAGTGTGGATCCGGGTCGCCAAGAAGGGCACCGGCATCGCGTCGGTGAACCACGACGACGCGCTCGAGATCGCCCTGCGGTACGGGTGGATCGACGGCACGGCCCAGCGCGTCGACGACGTGTACTACGTCCAGAAGTTCACCCCGCGCACCGCGCGCAGCCGGTGGTCGAAGATCAACCGCGCGTCGGCGGAACGGATGATCGCGGCCGGCGAGATGACCCCGGCGGGGATGCGCGAGGTCGAGGCGGCGCGGGCGGACGGCCGCTGGGAGGCCACCTATGCCGGCCCGGCCGGCTCCACCGTGCCCGACGACCTCCAGGCCGCGCTCGACGCCAACCCGCGGGCGGCGGCCTTCTTCGCGACGCTGACCAGCAAGAACCGGTACGCGATCCTGTACCGGGTCGAGGAGGCGAAGCGCGCGGAGACCCGCGCGCGGCGGATCGAGAAGTTCGTCGGCATGCTCGAACGCGGCGAGACCATCCACTAGGCATTCGCTCACGGTCCGCACCCGATCGGGCGAACTCCGTGCGAACGGCCCATTCGCACGGCCCAGGGGTCCC
>NZ_DASWSJ010000267.1:0-58380 GCF_036402745.1 Actinophytocola sp.
CACGCCGGCGCCACCAACATCGCCCAAGCCCTCCGCCACATGACCCGAGACACCACACGACCACTCACACTGCTCGGAATCCACACATGACCAGCAACAACCGACTTTGACGGAACCCTGACCCTCTCCGGGGGCACCCCGATTGGGTCAAGTCTATCGGCTCAGGGTCGGGGGAAGGGCTCGGCGGCGATCGCTGTGGATAACCGGACGGGTTGTGGACAACTCGCCCGGTCGACGAGCTCGGTCGGTCAGCGCAGGGCGTCGGCCACGGACTGGGCGGCTCGCAGGACCTGCGGGCCGACGACCTCGCCGTCAAGCTCGTGGAAGGTGATCACGCCGACGCTCGCGCGTAGGCCGGGCACGCCGCGGACCGGGGCCGCGATGCCCGACGCGCCCGTCTGGAGCTCGCCGCTCGTCGCGATCCAGCCGGGGACCTCGTCGCGCAGGCCGATCGCCTTGCCGGCCGCGCCCCGGCCCAGCGAGTGGCGCGTGCCGACCCGGTAGGCGACGTGGTAGGTCGTCCACGAGGGCTCGATCACCGCGATCGCCTGGGCCTCCTCGCCGTCGGCGACCGTGAGGTGGGCGGTCGCGCCGACACCCTCGGCCAGCTCGCGCAACGCCGGCAGCGCGGCCAGGCGCAGCTGCGGGGTGACCTTCGCGGCCAGCCGGAGCAGGCCCAGCCCCAGCCGGACCTTCGAGCCGTCCCGGCGGACCAGGCCGCGTTGCTGCAGCGGCACCAGCAGCCGGTAGATCGCCGCGCGGCTGGCCCCGATGGCCGTCGCCAGCTCGCTGATCGTCGGCGCCTCGGACTCGGCGTCGGCCACCGCCTGCAGCAGGGCCAGGCCCCGGTCGAGGGTCAACGAACTCTCCCGTCCGCCCGCCGCGCCCGGCGTCCGGGCCGGCTGGGACGCCGGGCCGGAGATCGGGCGGATCGGGCGGGCCACGTCAGTCCTCGGCCGGCAGGACCGTGCCCGCGACCTCGGCCAGGCCGACCACGGAACCGTCCTCGCCGGGCGCGGTCGCCGTGATCACCACCGTGTCGCCGTCCTCGAGGAAGGTCCGGGTCGAGCCGTCGGCCAGGGTGATCTTCTCCCGGCCGCCCCAGGACAGCTCCAGGAAGCAGCCGCGCTGGCCGACGTCCGGCCCGGAGACCGTGCCGGACGCGAACAGGTCGCCCGGCCGCACGGTGGCGCCGTTGACGGTCATGTGCGCGAGCTGCTGCGCGCACGAGTAGGACATGTCGGAGAACTGCGGGCGCGACACCACCGTGCCGTTCCAGGACAGCGTCAGCCGCAGGTCCAGCCCCCACGGCGAGTCCTCGACCAGGTAGGGCAGCCGCGGGTGGCCGGGGTCGGGCACGGGGATCCGGGCGACCGCCAGCGCCTCGAGCGGGGTCACCCACGCCGAGACCGACGTCGCGAAGGACTTGCCGAGGAACGGGCCCAGCGGCTGGTACTCCCAGCCCTGGATGTCGCGCGCGGACCAGTCGTTGACCAGCACGACGCCGAAGATGTGGTCGGCCACGCCGGACGTCGGCACCCGGCGCGCCACCGGGCCGCCGCACACGAAGCCCACCTCGGCCTCCACGTCCAGCCGGCCGCTCGGGCCGAACTGGGGCAGCGGCGAGCCCTTGCGCTGGCCGTGCGGGCGGACGACGTCGGTGCCGGAGACGACCACCGTGCCGGACCGGCCGTGGTAGCCGACCGGCAGGTGGGTCCAGTTCGGCAGCAGCGGCTCGGCGCCGGGCCGCATGATCCGGCCGACGTTCTCCGCGTGGTAGCGCGAGCAGTAGAAGTCCACGTAGTCGCCGACGGTGAACGGCAGCAGGGCACGCACATCGGCCAGCGGCACCAGCACCGCGCCGGCCGGCCTGCCGGTGCCGGTCACCAGGTCGGTCAGCCGCGCCCGCAGGGCACTCCACTCCGCGCGGGTCGCGGCCAGCAGCGGGTCCAGCGAGGTGCCGGACACCAGGTCGGCGAGCCGGCCCAGCTCGCCGGCGACCGAGCGCAGGAGCAGCGCGTGGTCGCCGGCCCGGACCGCGACCTGCGGCCCGGCACCGGCGTCGACAACGCCGTAGGGAAGCGTTTGCGGCCCGAACGGCTTCTTCCGGTCGAACTCCGGGTCGCGGACCCAGCTCACAGCAGGCCCAGCTCTTCGAGGTCGGCCACCGGGTCGGTCAGCGAGCACGAGCCGTAGGAGGCGAACACGCCACGCACCGCCAGCGCCTCGTGCTCGGTGAGCGCCTGCGCCTCCGTGGCCAGCGCCTTGCCGTCGGTCGACCCGAGCGCCTCGTGCACGGACTCGTCGACGGCTCCGGCACCGGCTCCGCCCGCGATCAGCCGCGCGGTCGCGACCAGCAGGTTGAGGAACCCGTGGTGGGTGAACCCGGTCTCGGGGTCGGTGTGCCGGACCGCGTTGTGCAGTCCCGCGGTGGCCTTGAACGACGAGTTCCCGGCGTTGATCACCGACAGGAACTCGGCGACCTCCCCGATGCTCGGGAAGTTCTGCTCGGACAGCCCGCCGCAGCGGATCTTGGGCCAGCTGCCGTGCTCGATGACCCGCTGGATGCCGTCCAGCCAGCCGGCGCCCCCACGCCGCGGCTCGATCACCCGGATCACGTCCTCGGGCACGAACTCCGACACGCGCTCGAGCCATACCTCGTCCACATCGGACGGTGCGGGCATCTCGACCATGCGCAGCGCGAGCATCTCGGCACGGGACTCGACGATCGACAGCGCCTTCGGCACACCGCCCAACCCGGTGTCGATGACCAGGGAGAGCTCCACGGGTCTGGGCGGCTTGACCTTGATCAGGTCGGTGATGAGCTCGGGCAGCCGGGAGGCCGGACAGAGGAACAGCCCGACGAGATCGGCCCGATCGTTGGTTCGGCCGTCCAGATGCCGGCGGACCGCGTCGGGCATGGCGGCGTTGCCCGGTGGGAACAGGGCGGCGTCGTCGACGAGGCGAGCTAGCAGGGGCGGGACATCGCGTTGACCTGGCGGAGGCACGGGTGCGGCGCTTGACACGGCTGACACGCTAGTAGCGTATCGGCAACTGAACAAAGACGTTCGACATGCGGACACTCCGGAGGGAGTAATGCCTTACTACCGCAGCGTCGGGGAGATCCCCCGAAAGCGGCACACACAGTTCCGTTCCCCGGAGGGCGGGCTGTACGCCGAGGAGCTCATGGGCGTCGAGGGATTCTCCTCCGACTCGGCCCTGCTCTACCACCGGCACCTGCCCACCGCGATCGTGAACGCCGAGGTCGTGGCCGACCATCGCGGCCCGCTCACACCGAACCATCCGTTGCTGCCGCGGCACTTCCGCACCCAGGATCTCAAGTCGCAGAGCCAGCAGGAGGTCGACGCGGTCACCGGCCGGCGCACCCTGTTCGGCAACGGCGACGTGACGATCGGGTTCGCCATCGCCACCGCGCCGAGCCCGCTCTACCGCAACGCCGCCGGCGACGAGCTGATCTACGTGCAGGCCGGCTCGGCGACCGTGGAGACGAGCTACGGCGCGCTGGACGTGGCCGACGGCGACTACGTCGTGCTGCCCACATCGACGACCTACCGGGTGCTGCCGCACGGCGAGACCCGGCTCTACGTCCTCGAGGCGACCGGCCACGTCGGACCGCCCAGGCGCTACCTGTCGGCCAAGGGCCAGTTCCTCGAGCACTCGCCGTACTGCGAGCGCGACCTGCGCGGGCCGGGTGAGCCGCTGCAGGCCGACGGCACCGACGTGCCGGTGCTCGTGCGGCACCGCGCCGGGCTGACCCGGCTCACCTACGCCAACCACCCGTTCGACGTCGTCGGCTGGGACGGCTGCCTGTACCCGTGGGTGTTCAACATCCGCGACTTCGAGCCGATCACCGGCCGGGTCCACCAGCCGCCGCCGGTGCACCAGACGTTCGAGGGGCCGAACTTCGTGGTCTGCTCGTTCTGCCCGCGCAAGGTCGACTACCACCCGGACTCGATCCCGGTGCCCTACAACCACGCCAACGTGGACTCCGACGAGCTGATGTTCTACGTCGGCGGCAACTACGAGGCGCGCAAGGGCTCCGGCATCGGCCTCGGCTCGCTGTCCCTGCACCCGTCCGGCTTCACCCACGGCCCGCAGCCGGGCGCGGCCGAGGCGTCGATCGGCGCGGACTACTTCGACGAGACCGCGGTCATGGTCGACACCTTCCGCCCGCTGGAGCTCGGTGCGGCCGCGGCCGACTGCGAGGACCCCGCGTACGCGTGGTCGTGGTCCGGCCGTGGGCCAGGTGGCTGATCACCCGCCCAGCGTTTGTCATAGTCGAACTAACTTCATGAAACGGACCGGCCACCTCGGCCGATGCCTCTGGCAAGTCACCTGATCGTGTTAGGGGCGCGACAGGTCGTCACTGTCAGGAATGGGGTCGGTCCGTGCGCCACTCTCACGCTTCCGCGCGTCCAAAATCAGGCCGGCTGGCCGGTTTCCTCGCGGTCTCGCTCGCCGCGGCCACCCTCACCACCGCGGCCACGACCAGCACCGCGGCGGCCGCCGTGCCCACCGGGTTCACCGACACGGTGGCGATCAGCGGGCTGACCAACCCGACGGTGGCCGCGTTCGCGCCCGACGGGCGGGTGTTCATCGGCGAGAAGAGCGGCATCGTCAAGACCTTCGACTCGCTCGCCGACACCTCCGCGACGGTGGCCGTCGACCTGCGGACCGCGGTGCAGGACTTCTGGGACCGCGGCCTGCTCGGCATGACCATCGACCCGCAGTACCCCGCCCGGCCCTACCTCTACGTGCTCTACAGCTTCGACGCGGCACCCGGCGGCACCGCGCCGCGCTGGGGCGACGCCTGCCCGACCCCGCCCGGCGCGACCGAGGACGGCTGCGTGATCACCGGGCGGCTGTCCCGGCTGACGCTCGACGCGAGCGGCGTGGCGACCGGCGCGGAGCAGGTGCTGCTCACCGACTGGTGCCAGCAGTACCCGTCGCACTCCATCGGGTCCGTGACGTTCGGCCCGGACGGCGCGCTCTACGTCGGCGGCGGCGACGGCGCGAGCTTCAACTTCGCCGACTGGGGCCAGCGCGGCAACCCGTGTGCCGACCCGCCGAGCCCGGCCGGGGTGAACCTGTCCCCGCCCACCGCGGAGGGCGGGGCGCTGCGCGCGCAGTCGGTGCGCCGGCCGGCCGGCGAGCCGGTCACCCTCGACGGCTCGATCGTGCGGGTCAACCCGGACACCGGGGCCGGCATGCCCGGCAACCCGTTCGCCGCCAGCGCGAACCTCAACGCCCGCAGGATCATCGCCTACGGCATGCGCAACGAGTTCCGGTTCGGCTTCCGGCCCGGCACCAACGAGCTGTGGGCGGGCGACGTCGGCTGGAACACGTGGGAGGAGATCAACCGGATCCCGAACGCCACCGACGCGGTGGCGGAGAACTTCGGCTGGCCCTGCTACGAGGGCGCGGCGCGGCAGTCCGGCTACGACGGCGCGAACCTGAACGTGTGCGAGACGCTCTACACCGGCGCCGGGCAGACCGCGCCGTACCACGCGTACAACCACAGCGCGAACGTCGCGCCGGGCGACGGCTGCCCGACCGGCGGCTCGTCGATCAGCGGCATCGCGTTCGAGACGACCAGCACCTACCCGGCCGCCTACGACGGCGCGCTGTTCTTCGCGGACAGCTCGCGCGGCTGCATCTGGGCCATGCGCCAGGGCGCGAACGGCCAGCCGGACCCGACGCAGATCGTGCCGCTCGTGACCGGGGCGAACGTTCCCGTGTACCTCACGATCGGCCCCGGCGGCGACCTGTTCTACCTCGCGCTCGGCGCGGGCCAGCTGCGCCGGGTGAGCTACCCGACCGGCACCAACCACGCGCCGACCGCGGTGGCGACGGCCAACCCGACGTCCGGCGCGGCACCGCTCACCGTGCAGTTCACCGGCTCCGGCTCGTCGGACCCCGACCTCGGCACGACGCTGTCCTACGCGTGGGACCTCGACGGCGACGGCGCCTACGACGACTCGACGCTCGACAATCCACAGTGGACGTATCTCACGCAGCAGGCGGTGACCGCGCGGCTGCGGGTGACCGACCCGGGTGGACTGTCCGACACGGCGACCGTGGCCATCGCGGTGGACAACCCGCCGAGCGTGAACCCCGTGGTCACGATCGACAACCCGACCGCGGCGCTGCAGTGGAGCGTCGGGCAGAACGTCCCGTTCGCGGGCCGGGCGTCCGACCCGCAGGACGGGACGCTGCCGGCGTCCGCGCTGACGTGGCAGCTGACGTTGCAGCACTGCACCACGTCGACGAGCTGCCACGCGCACAACGTGCAGTCCTTCCCCGGGGTGGCGTCGGGCAGCTTCGTCGCCCCGGACCACCCGTATCCGTCCTATTTGGACCTCACCCTCACGGCGACGGACTCGGACGGCAACACGGGCTCGACGACGGTGCGGCTGAACCCGCGGACCGTGGTGCTGACGTTCCAGTCGAACCCGAGCGGCGCGCAGCTGACGGTGGGCACGGTGACGCAGGTGGCGCCGTTCACCCGGACGGTGATCGTGGGGTCGAACAACTCGATCAGCGCGCCGAGCCGGCAGAACCTGACGCTGGGCCTGCAGTACCGGTACGCGAGCTGGTCGGACGGCGGGGCGCAGAGCCACAACGTCGTGGCCCCCGCCACGGCGGCGACGTACCGGGCGAACTACCAGCTCTGCCTGTTCACCTGCTAGCCGCGTGGTGACCTGGGGCCCGGCGCGGGACTGTGCGGAACCGCGCCGGGCCCCTTCCAGGTCGCTACTGGACCGCTATGCGGACGCCCAGGCCGACCAGCAGCGTGCCCATCACCGCGTCGATGGCCCGGCGGACGCGGGTCGCGGTGAGGAAGCGGCGCAGGGCGCTGACCACGTTGGTGAGCACGACGAACCACCCGAGCGACACGGTGGCGGCGACGCCGGCCAGCGCCAGGTGGTCCAGCGCGGTCGCGGACGTCGGCAGGAACTGGGGCAGCAGCGCGGTGAAGAACACGGCCACCTTGGGGTTGAGCAGGTTCGTCACCAGGCCCTGGCGGAACGCCGCGGGTGCGCCCGCGGACCGGCCCTCGGCGACCTCCAGGGTGTCGTAGCCACCGCGGCGGGCGGCGAGCAGCGCGCGGATGCCCAGCAGCACGAGGTACGCCGCGCCGGCGAGCTTGACCACGGTGAACGCGACCGCCGACGCGGCGAGCAGGCCGGCGATGCCGAGCGCGGTCACCGTTGCCCAGACGAAGACACCGGCGGCGATCCCGGCCGCGCAGGCCATGCCGGCGCGGCGGCCGGAGAGCATGGCGTTGCGGGTGACGATCACGAAGTCGGGGCCGGGCGACATCGCGGCGAGGAGGATCACGCCTCCGAGGGCCAGCAGCTGGGTCACGGTCACCCGGTCAGGCTACCCACGACGGGCTACCACTTTTCCCTCAACTTAGGTTAGCCTAACTAGCGTGAGTGACCGACCGCCGATTCCCGGACCGGGTGAGCGCGCCAGGACCATCGCCGCGCGAGGCCCGGCGACCCTGCTGCCGCCGCCGCCCACCCTGCCGCCGGTCGCCGCCGAGCGCCAGTCGGACCGGATCGCGCCGCTGCTGCACCACGTGCACGACGACGGCACGGTGACCCTTCTGCTGCCCGACGACCACGAGCTCGCCGGGTCCGCGACGGTCACCACCATGGTCGAGGTCGTCGACGTCGCGCCCGTCCCGCTGCGGGAGCCGGTGCGCGGGCTGCTGTGGATCACCGGCCGGCTGCACGCCGTCGGCCTCGGGACCGCCCGCGACATCGCGCTCGAACTGGCCGAGGAGCGGCCGGACCCGCGGCTGCTCGACCTCGGGTACGGCGCCGCGATGGTGCGCCTGGCGCCGGTGTCGATGGTGATCGCGGACGCCGACGGCACCCACCCGCTCACCCCCGAGGAGTTCGCCCAGGCCGGCGAGGACCCGTTCTGCCACCAGGAGGCCGGCTGGCTGCGGCACCTCGACGTGTCGCACACCGACGTGATCCACACGCTGCGCCGGCACCTGCCCGACCACCTGCGCGGCGGGTACGTGCGGCCGCTCGGGCTCGACCGCTACGGCCTGCGGCTGCGGGTGGAGGCGGTCGAGGGCGACCACGACGTGCGGCTGGCGTTCGAGCGGCCGATCAGCACGCTGGACGAGCTGTCCGCGGAGCTGCGGCGGATGGTGGGCTGCCCGTTCCTGGCGCTGGGGTCAGGCCGGTAGCGGCTCGACGTCGACGCAGAGGGCCTCGATCGGGAGGCCGACCACGCGCGCGATCGCGACCACGGTGAAGAACGCCGGGGTGGGCACCCGGCCGTGCTCGATCTTGCGCAGCGTCTCGACCGAGACGCCGGCGGCCTGGGCCACCTCGACGCTGGTGCGCTCGCCGCGCGCGGCACGCAGGATCTCGCCGAGACGGATGCCGCGGTCCCGGTCCTCCTGGCTCAACGGTGGTCGCACCATGACTCCGATACTAATACCGTGATATGAATACCGGGATAGTTATTGGAGGTTTCCAGTGGTCGAGTTGAAGACGGACGCCGAGCTGGCCGTGATGCGCGAGGCCGGCCGGGTGGTGGCGCAAGCGCTTGCGGCGGTGCGGGCGGAGGCGGCGGTCGGGGTGTCGCTGTGGGAGCTGGACGAGGTGGCGGCCGGGGTCCTGGCCGCGGCCGGCGCGAAGTCGTCGTTCCAGCACTACCACCCGCACTTCGCGCCGACGCCGTTCCCCGCGGTGATCTGCGCGTCGGTGAACGACGTGATCGTGCACGGCATCCCGTCGGACTACCGGCTGCGCGACGGCGATCTGGTGAGCATCGACTTCGGCGCGTGCGTCGACGGCTTCCACGGCGACGCGGCGGTCAGCTTCCCGGTGGGCACGCCGCGGCCGGCGGACCTGACGCTGATCGCCGAAACCCAGGCCGCGCTGGACGCGGGCATCGCGGCGGCCGTGGTCGGCGCGCGGCTGGGCGACGTCGGGCACGCGATCGGCCGGATCGGGCGGTCGGCGGGCTACGGCATCCCGGCGGACTTCGGCGGCCACGGCGTCGGGCGCGCGATGCACGAGGACCCGTCGGTGCCCAACGAGGGCCGGCCCGGTCGTGGCCTGCCGCTGCGCCCGGGCCTGGTGATCGCGCTCGAGCCGATGTTCATGGCCGGCGGCCGGGACCGGTACGTGACCGACCCGGACGGCTGGGCACTGCGCACGCCGGACGGGAGCCGGGCCGCGCACATCGAGCACACGATCGCCGTCACCGAGGCGGGTCCGGTCGTCCTCACCGCCCTGTGATCCGCTCGTACCGGCCGCCGGGCCGGGCCGCCGTATCCCGGTCCCGGCCGCGGGCCCGGTGACCTGCCTTGGCCTGCGTCTCCACGATTAGGCTGGCGGCGATGAGCGAGTCGATGCGGAACGTGGGATGGCCGAACTCGGTCTCCCCCGGCGTCGGCGCCTTCCGGATCGACGTGCCGTCGGACTGGTCGGCGACCGAGCCGACCGGCGGCCTGATCGCCTTCCTCGCCCCGCCCCGGGACGGCTTCCGGGTGAACCTCGTCGTGTTCGGCGAACGCGTCCCCACGGACAGGGATCTCGGTGAGCTCGCCGAGGAGGCGCTGTTGAACGCCGGCGCCACCGAGATCGTGGCGATCGGCGTGGACGGCGCGGACAGCGACGAGCAGCTGCCCAGCGCGGCGCGGCGGACCGACCTCGTGCTGGAGGGCAGGATGGTCCGCCAGCTCGCGGTCACCACCGAGGGGACGGACCGCTCCCCGGCCGGCGTGCGCAGCGTGTACGCCCTCGTCGGCAGCTGCCTCACCGAACGCGCCGACATCGACGAGCACGTGCTGACCGAGATGATCTCCTCGTTCACCCTGACCGGCGAGGAGCCGGCAGACTAGTCCTGCGCCGACCACCGGAACCTCAGGGGACCGTGACGGCACCCAGCCACCATCCACCTCGATACCCGCACTATTCGCCGGGACGCGACGCACACTTTGAATCCCGGGGAGGCGGACTAGCCGCCGTCAGGCCGGCTCCGGCGGGAAGCCGCCGGTCGCGATGGGGCCCCAGCGGTCGATCGTGACGCGGATCAGGCTCTTGCCCTGACGCCGCATCGCCGCGCGGTACTCGTCCCAGTCGGGGTGCTCGCCGGAGATCACCCGGAAATAGTCCACCAGCGGCTCGAGCGCGTCGGGCAGGTCGAGGACCTCCGCGGTGCCGTCGACCTGGACCCAAGCGTCGTTCCAGTCGTCGGACAGCACGAGGACCGACACGCGCGGGTCGCGCCGGGCGTTGACGACCTTGGCGCGCGAGGGGTAGGTCGAGATCACGATCCGCCCCTCCGTGTCGAGGCCGCACGTGACCGGGGAGAGCTGCGGGCCACCGTCGGACCTGGTGGTGACCAGGACGGCGTGGTGGCGTGGACGGATGAAGTCGGACAGGGCGTCGGCGTCGACCCGGTCCGAGGTAGCGATCCTTGGCACGCGGCTAACGGTAGCGTTTCGGCGTGTCATTGAGAGCCTGGCTCGCGCCGGAGCGCCGGACGGACCTGATCGCCGACCCCGGCGAGCGCCGCGCGGTCGTCGTCGAGGTCGTCATCGTGTTCGCGGTGACGCTCGGCATGTCCGGGCTGCGCAGCCTGCTCTCCCTGCTCGACGCGCTGCTGCGCCCCGAGCCGCTCGCCCAGCAGCAGGTCGCGATCAACGTCCCGCAGGCCACCGTCGGCCTCATCGACCTGCTGCGCCAGCTGCTGTCCGCCACGCAGCTGTTCGCCTGGGGCGCGCTCGGGCTCTACCTGCTGTGGCGGGCCGGCGTCGGTCTGAAGGCCATCGGCCTCGACCGAGCCAGGCTGGGCAAGGACGCGCTCGGCGGGGTGGGACTGGCCGCGCTCATCGGCATCCCCGGCCTGGGGCTCTACTTCCTCGCCCGCGCGCTCGGCGCCAACCTCACCGTCCTGCCGTCCACCTTGGGCGACACGTGGTGGCGGCCGATCGTGCTCACGATCGCCGCGGCGGCCAACGCGTGGGCCGAGGAGGTGCTGGTGGTCGGCTACCTGATCACCCGCCTGCGCCAGCTGGGCCTGCACGAGAACAAGTCGCTGCTGACCGCCGCCGTGCTGCGCGGGTCCTACCACCTCTACCAGGGGTTCGGCGGGTTCCTCGGCAACGTCGCCATGGGCCTGGTGTTCGGCCGGGTCTGGCAGCGCACCAACCGGCTCTGGCCGCTGGTCATCGCGCACACGCTGCTCGACGTCGTCGCGTTCGTCGGCTACGCGCTGCTGCGCGGGAAGGTGTCCTGGCTGTCGTAGCGGGCACAATGGACCCCGATGGGCGACCTCGGCGAGTACCGCAAGAAGCGTGACCCGGCCCGCACCCCGGAGCCGGTGCCGGCCGACGGCGCGCTGCCCACCGGCAACAACGACACGTTCGTCATCCAGGAGCACCACGCCAGCCGGCTGCACTGGGACGTGCGGCTCGAGCGCGACGGCGTGCTCGTGTCGTGGGCGGTGCCGAAGGGCCTGCCGGACGTGCCGGGTGACATCCGGCTCGCCGTGCACACCGAGGACCACCCGATGGAGTACGCGACGTTCTCCGGCGAGATCCCCAGGGGCGAGTACGGCGGCGGGCGGATGTTCATCTGGGACCGCGGCCACTACGAGACGCTGAAGTGGTCCGACCGCGAGGTCGCGGTCGTGTTCGACGGCGAGCGCGCCAAGGGCCGGTACACGTTCTTCCGCAGCGGCAAGGACGCCAAGGACTGGATGGTCCGCCGCTCGGAGCCGCCGCGGGAGCCCGGCTTCACCCGGCTGCCCGAGCTCATCGAGCCGATGCTCGCCTCGCCGGGCACGCTGCCGCCGGCGGACCAGGACGACGAGTGGGCCTACGAGTTCAAGTGGGACGGCGTGCGGGCGCTGGCCCGGGTCGAGGGCGGTCGGCTGCGGCTGCACTCCCGCAAGGGCAACGACATCACGGTGACCTACCCGGAGCTGCGCGAGCTCGGGGAGGAGCTCGGCTCGACGCAGGTGTGGCTCGACGGCGAGATCGTCGCCATGGAGAACGGCCGGCCGAGCTTCTCCGCGCTGCAGCAGCGCATGCACGTCCAGAACGACCGGCAGGCCCGCAACCTCGCCAACGCCGTGCCGGTCACCTACCTCGTGTTCGACGTGCTCTACCTCGACGGCAATTCCTGTGTGGACCTTCCCTACAGCGAGCGGCGCCAGCTGCTGGAGGGGCTGGAGGTGCGCGGGCCGCACTGGAACACCTCGCCCAGCTACACCGCCGACGGGGCGGCGATGGTCGAGACCGCGCGGGAGCAGGAGCTCGAGGGCGTCATCGCCAAGCGGCTGTCGTCGCGGTACTTCCCCGGCCGGCGCAGCGCGGACTGGGTCAAGATCACCGAGGTGCTCACGATCGAGGTGGTGATCGGCGGCTGGCGGCCGGGCGAGGGCCGGCGCTCGGGCGCGATCGGCTCGCTGATGCTCGGCGTGCCGACCGAGGGCGGGCTGCGGTACGTCGGCCAGGTCGGCACCGGGTTCACCGACAAGGCGCTGGCCGAGCTCGGCGAGCAGCTGAAACCGTTGGAACGCAAGACCTCCCCGTTCGTCAACGAGCTGCCGGCGGACCGGGCGAAGGGGGCGCACTGGACGTCGCCGACGCTGGTCGGTGAGGTCGAGTTCCGGAACTGGACGCCGGACGGGCGGCTGCGGGCGCCGTCGTGGCGGGGGTTGCGGTCGGACAAGGACCCGGCGGATCTCGAGGTGGAGGTGGCGCCGGACGCCGAGCCGGCGGACCCCGGCGAGCCGTACGCCTCGCCCGAGGAGCCGGCGGCCGAGCCCGCGCCGCAGAACGTGCTGGTCGAGGTCGGCGGCCGGCGGCTGCGGCTGTCCAACTTGGACAAGGTGCTGTATCCCGAGACCGGCTTCACCAAGGGCCAGGTGATCAACTACTACAGCCGGGTGGCGCCGGTGCTGCTGCCGCACCTGGCCGACCGGGCGGTGACGCTGCGCCGGTGGCCGGACGGGGTGACCGGGCAGCCGTTCTACGAGAAGAACGCCTCCCGGCACGCGCCGGAGTGGATCCGCACGGTGCGGGTGGAGACGCCGGGCAGCACGCGGGGTTACGAGACGCTCGACTTCGTGGTGCTGAACGACCTGCCGTCGCTGGTGTGGGCGGCGAACATGGCCGCGCTGGAGCTGCACCTGCCCCAGTGGAAGGTCGACGCGTCGGGCGAGCGCCGCACGCCGGACCTGCTCGTGTTCGACCTGGACCCGGGCCCGCCGGCGACGATCGTGGAGTGTTGCGAGGTGGCGCTGCGGCTGCGCACGTTGCTGGCGTCGCACGGCCTGCTGTCGTTCGCGAAGACGAGCGGCTCGAAGGGGATGCAGCTGTACGCGCCGATCACGACGACGGCGGCGGAGCACACGTCGGCGTACGCGAAGGCGGTGGCCGAGGAGCTGGCGAGGGAGCAGCCCGGCCTGATCGTGGCGCGGATGGCGAAGAACCTGCGGCCGCGCAAGGTGTTCATCGACTGGAGCCAGAACAACCAGTACAAGACGACGATCTCCCCGTACTCCCTGCGCGGCCGCCCCTCCCCCACCGTGTCGACGCCGCTGACGTGGGCGGAGGTGGAGAGCTGCCGCCACCCGAACGACCTGACCTTCACCGCCGACGACGTCCTGGACCGCGTGGACGACCTCGGGGACCTGCTGGAGCCACTGCTCACGAAGGACCGCCCGGCTCTGCCAGAGCTCTGAGCCGCCAGCGGGGCCGAGCCGAAGGCGATGTCGACGCGGTCGCACCAGATGACGGCGCTCTGCGGGCCTTTCAAGGGCCCAACGTGGCGGGACTGGTCGCGACAACCTCCTTACCGAGTCATTACGCTCGCTGAGTGACCGCTCAACCAGCATCCGACCTGGCCGTGCACGAGCAGCCGACGCCGAGGGTCGACAGCGAGGTCGGCCCGCTGCGTGCGGTGCTGCTGCACCGGCCGGGCGCCGAGCTCAAGCGGCTGACCCCGCGCAACAACGACCAGCTGCTGTTCGACAGCATCCCGTGGGTCGACCGCGCCCAGGAGGAGCACGACGCGTTCGCCGAGACGCTCGTCTCGCGCGAGGTCGAGGTGCTGCTGCTCGCCGACGCGCTGGTGACCGCGCTGAGCGACGAGCGGGCGCACGCCGCGGCCGCGGACACGGCCGTCGACCGGCGCCGGGTCGGGCACGAGCTCGCCGACGCGCTGAGCTCGCACCTGTCCACGATGGACAACAACGAGCTCGCGGACGTGCTGATGGCCGGCATGACGTTCGAGGAGCTGCCGGCCGCGGAGGGCGCGTCGCTGGTGCGCAAGATGCACCACCCGCACGACTTCGTGGTCGATCCGCTGCCGAACCTGCTGTTCACCCGCGACTCGTCGGTGTGGATCGGCAACCGGGTGGCGATCGCGTCGCTCGCGATGCCCGCGCGCGACCGGGAGACCGCGCTGCTGGACCTGATCTACGCCTACCACCCCCGGTTCCGCGCCGCCGGGCGCGCGTACGGCGCGCACTCGGCGCCGGTCGAGGGCGGGGACGTGCTGCTGCTCGCGCCCGGGGTGCTGGCCATCGGCGTCGGTGAGCGGACCACGCCGGCCGGGGCGGAGTCGCTGGCCCGCTCCGCGTTCGCCGACGGGCTCGCGCACACGGTGCTGGCGGTGCCGATCGCCCAGGACCGGGCGACGATGCACCTGGACACGGTGTGCACGATGGTCGACCGGGACGCGGTGGTGATGTACCCGGCGGTGCGCGACACGCTGGTCGCGTACCCGCTGCGGCCCGATGACGGCAAGGGCGTCGTCGTGTCCGGCCCGGTGCCGTTCCTCACCGCGGCCGCGGAGGCGATGGGCATCGACCGGCTGCGGGTGATCGACACGGGCCTGGACCCGGTCACCGCGGAACGCGAACAGTGGGACGACGGCAACAACACCCTCGCCGTCGCGCCCGGGGTCGTGGTGGCCTACGAGCGCAACGTGGAGACGAACGAGCGCCTGGAGGCCGCGGGCATCGAGGTGCTGCGAATCCGCGGCTCGGAGCTGGGCAGCGGCCGGGGCGGCCCGCGCTGCATGTCGTGCCCGATCACCCGGGACTCGCTCTGAGGCAACGGAGGTGAACCCTGGCGGGGAGTTGGCTCATCGCCCGACCGCGGTCGTAGCTGACCTTCGTGTCGAGCACCGCGCCGCCTCAGCCGTGGAGCGCGATCACGGGTTCCAGGCCGGGTTCAGGCGGTGGTAGATCGCCATGTCGTCGAAGTCCGACTCGCCTGTCGTGAAGGACTTCGGTTCGGTTCCTATGTGGATGAAGCCGACCTGCTCGACCGCGTGGCGGGAGGCCTTGTTGCTCGCCGCGGTGGTGAGGCTCAGGCGGCGCTTGCCCAGGCCGCCGTCGGCCGCCGGGCGGAAGGACCACTCGACCACCGACCGCAGCGCCTCGGTGAGCACGCCGCGGCCGCGGGCGTCCGGGTGGACCGCGTAGCCCAGCTTGGCCTCCGTGTCGTCCAGGCCCTCGAGGTCGAACAGCTGGATGTGGCCGACCATGAGATCGGTGTCCCGGTCGGCGATGCACCAGTTGTAGCGATCACCGCGGGCCGAGCCCTCCAGGTTGCGCCGGATCAGCGCCGCCCCGTCGGGCACGTCGCGAACGGCCTTCACGCGGCCGTTGAAGTGGCGGCTCCGCGGGTCGGCGAACATCTCGCCGAACCGGGTGGCGTCGGACTCGCGGTTGGGGCGCAGGCGCAGCCGCTCCGACTCGAGGACCGGCTCCACGTTCCACCTGCTCTTCGGCTCGCGGGTGTCGCCGGCACGCAGCGAGCCCAGCCACGCGTCGTGCCGGACGCCGCGATGCAGCAGGAACTTGGCCACCGTCCCGTCGAAGCTGAAGCCGTTCGCCCACGCCACCCGGCGGGAGGCCCAGTTGCCGACCCGCGCGTACCAGACGACGACGTCGAAGCCCCGCGCCTCGAAGCCCCAGTCCAGCAGCAAAGTCACCGCGCGACCGCACACCCCGCGGCCACGCACCGCCGGGTGCAGGCCGTAGGCGAGTTCGGCCACCCCGCCGGCGAGCGTGCGCAGGCTGACCGAGCCGGCGAACCGCGGCTCGCCGCAGGGGTGTTCGGCCTCGATCGCGAAGCCGTACTCGCTGCCCGAACGCCAGCCGGCCGGCATGAACTCGGTGGCGTAGTGGACCGCGTCCGCACGCGCGAACGGCACGGGGACGTTGGTCCACTCGATCGACAGCGGGTCGGTGCACTGCTCGACCATCGCGTCCACATCGGACGGCTCGTGGGCGCGCAGGGTGACCACGCCGTCGGTGAGCGTGGGAACGTCATCGGGAAAGGTGCCGGCCATCCGCCCATGGTCGACGGCCGGCACCCTCGCGTGCAACGTGGTTACCCTGCCTGCAGGCCCGGCCGCCCGTCCTGCACCACGAACCGGCGACTCACCGCCATCGTCACCTTCGCCGGATCCGGCTCGACGATCGAGGACACCTTCGTGAACTCCGCGGTCAGCTCCGTGCCGGTGACCGTGGCCCGCACGTACCCACGCTGGTTACCCACGTAGTGCACGTGCGGGTTCTTCGCCACCTCCGCCGGCGGCGGGTCACTGCTGCCCGGGTTGCCGCCGGAGGTGATCGACGACGTCACCAGCTCCGTCCCGACGATGGCCGACGCGTGGTCGAAGTAGTTGAGCCGCAGGTCGTTGGCCCAGTGCCGGTGCACGTCGCCGGTCAGCACGACCGGGTTGCGCACCCGCCGGTCGATCCAGCCCTGGGTGATCCGCTTGCGCGACGCGTCGTACCCGTCCCACGCGTCCTCGCTGACGTCGCAGGTGCCGGTGGCGCCGTCGACGTCGCGGCCCGCGAAGAACACCTGCTGGCCCAGCAGGTCCCACTTCGAGCCGCCGGCGGCCAGCCCGTCGAGCAGCCACTTCTCCTGCGCCGCACCGGTGAGCGTGCGGTCGGTCCGGCGGATCTCGGTGCAGTTGTTGTTCGGCGCCTGCTGCCAGCGGTACTGCCGGGTGTCCATCATGTGGAAGCGCGCCAGCGTCCCCCACGGCACCCGCCGGTACAGCGGGATGGCGGGCCCGGTCGGCTTCATCGACCTCGGCAGCGGCAGGTTCTCCCAGTACGCCTGGAACGACGCCTGCTTGCGCGCCGCGGGCCAGCCCGTGCCGTTGCCCCACCAGTTGTTCGCGAGCTCGTGGTCGTCGAACACCGCGAGCCACGGCGCCACCGCGTGCGCGGCCTTGAGCCCGGGGTCGAGCTTGGTCTGGGCGTAGCGCAGCCGGTACTCGTCGAGGTTGTCCACCTCGTCGAAGTCGACGTACCCGCGCACCTTGGTGCCCAGGCCGGACTGCTTCTCGTACATGTAGTCGCCGAGGAACAGGATCAGGTCGGGCTCGTCGGCGGCCATGAACCGGTGCGCGTGGTACCAGCCCTCCTCGAAGTGCTGACACGACGCCATCGCCACCTTCACCGAGCCCGGGTCGCTGCCCGCGGCGGGCGCGGTCCGGGTACGCCCGACCGGTGAGATGAACGTGCCGCTCCTGAACCGGTAGAAGAACTCCGCACCGGCCGGCAGCCCGCGCGGCTCGGCGTGCACGCTGTGCCCCTCGCCGGCGATGGCGGTCTCGGTGCCGCGCTGGACGACGGTGGCGAACGCCTCGTCGGTGGCGATCTCCCAGTCCACGGCCACGTTGGCGGTCCCCATGCCCCCGCCGATGTCCAGCGGCTTGGCCGCGAGCCGGGTCCACAGCACCATCCCGTCCGGCCGCGGGTCGCCGGAGGCCACGCCGAGCTGGAACGGGTCCCCCGCGACGGCCCGCGGGCCGGACGCGCCCGCCAGGCCGGGCAGCGCGACCGCACCACCGGCGGCGGCCAGGCCGGCCACGAGGAACAGGCGTCGGTTGAGCTTGGTCATGCCGGCCTCCTAGGCGATGTCGGTGATGGTGGCGCCGCAGGTGCTCTGGAGAACTGCCCTGGTCCCGTACTCGCCGAGGCACGCGCGGTAGGTGACCCAGCTGCCCTCGGCGAACTCGAGGTCCGCCGTGACGTTCGTGCCGTTGCCGTTCGCGTTCCACACCAGGTGCGGGCCGCTGCCGTCGGGCAGCCAGTAGAGGGCGACCGCCGAGTGGCCGTCCCCGGCCTGGTCGTAGACCTTGAACACCTCCCCGTAGGACTGGAAGGTGACCCGGCCGGCGCATCCGCTGCCCGAGGTGCACCGCTCGCTGTCCGCGCTCGCGGTGGCCCCGCCGGCCAGCAGGATCGTGCCGACCATCGAGGTGATCAGCACGGACCGACGTAAGGCTGTCATGATCTCGCTCCCATCTGTCGTGGTTGCTCATTTTCGGACAGATCCGAACATGAGTGGAGGAGAAACGTCACGAGCGTACGACACCGGGGCGCGATTAGGAATGCCTTACCTGAATTGCGTTTCCATAGGCTTGCCTAATTGTGTGGAAATTGTCAGGCAAGGCTGCCGCCTGGCGCGGGAATCAGGCTCTGCGTATTATCGAATTCATGTCGAAGACAGGCAACCTCTCGAAGTTCCTCTCCATGCTGCAGGAGCAGGTGCGGCACGAGTTCACCGCGTCGCAGCAGTACGTGGCCCTGGCTGTCTGGTTCGACGGCCAGGACCTGCCGCGGCTCGCCAAGCACTTCTACCGGCAGTCGCTGGAGGAGCGGAACCACGCGATGATGATCGTGCAATACCTGCTCGACAATGACGCCGCGCCTATCATTCCCGGCATCGACAATGTGCGGACCGATTTCTCCGAGGCGGCCGACCTGGTGTCCCTGGCGCTCCAGCAGGAGAAGAACGTCACCGAGGAGATCATCAACCTCGCCAAGATCGCCCGCGACGAGGACGACTACAAGGGCGAGCAGTTCATGCAGTGGTTCCTCAAGGAGCAGGTCGAGGAGGTGGCGCAGATGACCACGTTGCTCAACGTGGTTCGACGAGCCGGCGGCAACCTGTTCGACGTGGAGAACTTCCTCGCCCGCGAGTCCGTCGGCGAGTCCGGCGACGACCCGCTGGCCCCACGCACGGCCGGCGGCCGGATCTGACGACCACCGACTGACAACCACCGACTGACGACCAGACGAACGCCGCCCCGGACCGCGTGGCCCGGGGCGGCGTTCTCGTGCCACGGGTTCGCGTACCCGGGCGCCAGCTGGCGAACCGTGACCTAACGGGCCAGCGCGGCCGGGAGCTGGAAGCGGCCGTCAGGGCCGGGTGGGAAGTCGTGCACGGCGACGACCGCGGCGGGCGGGATCGGGCCGTAGACGTGGGGGAACCAGGCGCCGTTCGGGTCCGGTGGGGCGCCGGGCTCCCAGCGCAGCGGGACGTCCAGCCTGGCCGGGTCGATCTCCAGCAGGGCCAGGTCGGTGCGGCCGGCGTAGAGGCGGTTGGCCGGCAGGTGCACGGTGCCGAAGTCCGAGCAGTGGACGAAGCCCTCGGTGTCCAGCGAGTCGGCGCGGTAGGGCGCGTCGGGGTGCCAGGCGCCGCGGGTGGTGATGTGCAGGATCACGTCAGCGGATGGTGATCTGGCGGCCGACGAGACCGTCGCGGGCGCGGCGTTCCTCGCTGGTGAGCGGCTCGTCGCCGAGGGACGCGAGCGCGGCGGCGAGCCGCTCGCCGAGCTGCTCGGCCGGCTCGGTCCACTCGCGGGCGTGCTTCTCGCTGTCGAGGTCCCACACCGGGACCAGCAGGCCGTGCGCGCGGAAGGAGCCCGCGTAGCGGGAACCCTCGCCGAGGCCGAGCTCGCCGCGGGCGGACAGCCGGGCCAGCGCGAACAGCAGCTGCTCCTCCGACTCCGGGCGGACCCAGCGCAGGTGGCAGCGGTCGCCGGCGTCGACCCAGTAGGCGGCCGGGCCGATCCGCTCGGTGGGCATGATCGCGGCGTTGGCCCGCTCCAGCGACAGCGCGACCTCGCCGGTCGGCTCCTCGCCCTCGGGCATCCACCACGTGAAGTCCGTGTGCACGGCCGGCTCGAGGACCTGCTCGACGTCGACCAGGTCCTGGAAGCGCTCGCGGTCGGCCGACTCGTCGGTCTCCGGGCCGATGACCGGCAGCACGGCGCCCGCCTCGGCCTCCAGCGCCCAGCGCAGCGCGCGGGCCATGTCCCGGCTGACGTCGCTGGAGCGGGTCTGCACCTGCAGGCCCACCAGGGCCGTCCCGTCCGCGCGGACGAGCGCCGCGGACGCCATCGGCAGCACGGTGGCCAGCGTGACCTCGCGCTCCGCCGGCTTCGCGAGCGCGAGCGGCGCGGTGGCCGACGGGACGAACTCGCGCAGCGCGATGAGCTCGCACTCCCCGGCGAGACCCCCGAGCGGGCGGGCGACAGGCAGCTCGACCGGGCCGCCGGAGCTGCCGTGGCATGCCTTGTACCGCTTGCCGGAGCCGCACGGGCAGGGCTGGCGCGGGTTGATGCCGTCGGTGCGCTGCTTCACGGCGGATCGCTTGGCCATGGGCACGACGCTACCGGTTGAGCAGTGACCGGGTGGTGGCCGGGGAGTTCGTCGCGACGTAGCGAACGCCGAGGCGGCGGCACAGCTCGAGGTCGGCCGGATCGTCGACCGTCCAGGTGTAGGTGGGGTGGCCGGCCGCGGCCGCGCGGGCCACGTAGTCCGGGTCGGTGCGCAGCAGGTGCACGCCGGGTCCGGTGTAGTCGGCGGAGCGGGGCAGCGTGCCGTCCCAGCGCACCGCGGAGAGCTGGTTCAGCAGCAGGACCGTGGGCAGCCGCGCCGAGTGCTGGCGGATCCGGCGCACGGCCATGGCGGAGAACGACATCATCACGACCGGTGAGTCCTCTTTGGACTTCGGGTTGGCGAGGCGGTAGCGGCTGAGCAGGGCGACCAGCTTCGCCTCGACGAGGCCGCCGTAGCGGACCGGGTGCTTGGTCTCGACGAACAGCGTGGTGCCCGGCGAGTCCGCGACGAGGTCGAGCAGCGACTCCAGGGTGAGCACGCCGTAGTCGTTCGGGTCGGGCGTCCACACGGGCTCGCGCACCAGGTCGTCGGCGCTGTCCGGCATCGCCGCGTCGTAGCGGCCGTAGTCCAGTTCGGACATTCGCTCCAGGGTGAGCGTGCTGACCACGCCGCGGCCGGTCGACGTGCGGTCGACCCTGCGGTCGTGGACGCACACGAGGTGACCGTCGCGGGTCAGCCGGACATCGCATTCGAGTCCGTCGGCGCCCTGTTCGAGGGCGAGTGCGTAGGCGGCGACCGTGTGCTCCGCCCGGTGTGCGGAAGCTCCCCGGTGTGCCACGACTGCGGGCTGCACGGCGCGGATCATCGCACAGAACGGATACCGTCGCCGTGTGCTGTTCGATCCTCGGGACGAGGCGTTTCTCGCCGATCCCTATCCGGTGTTCGACTCGCTGCGGGCCGGCGGCGAGGTGCGGTGGCACGAGGGGCTCGGGCTGGCGGTGGCGGTGTCGCACGCGGCGTGCTCGGCGGTGCTGCGGGACCGCTCGGCCGGGCGGCTGTGGACCGACCGCACGCCGGTCGAGTCGTTCGCGGCGTTCAACCTGCTGCACCAGAACTCGCTGCTGGAGAACGAGCCGCCGCGGCACACCCGGCTGCGCCGGCTGATCTCGGCGGCGTTCGCCCGCGGCCACACGGCCCGGCTGTCGCCGTGGGTGGCGTCGGTGGCCTCGTCGCTGGTGTCGTCGCTGGCCGCCGCGATCGCGGCGGACGGGTCGGCGGACCTGCTGGCGCACGTCGCCGCGCCGCTGCCGGTGGAGGTGATCGCGGAGCTGCTCGGCGTGCCGGCGGCCGACCGGCACCGCCTCCAGCCGTGGTCGAACGCGATCGTGAAGATGTACGAGTACGACCTGGCGCCCCCGCTCGCGGCCGCCGCGGAGTCCGCCGCCGCCGAGTTCGTCGCCTACCTGCGCTCGCTGGCCGCCACCCGCGCCACCGCGCCGGGCGACGACCTCGTCAGCGACCTCGTGTCGGTGCGCGACGGCTCGGACCGGCTGACCGACGACGAGCTGGTCGGGACCGCGGTGCTGCTGCTGATGGCCGGCCACGAGGCGACGGTGAACGTGATCGGCAACGGCGTGCTCGCGTTGCTGCGCAACCGGTCGGAGTGGGAGCGGCTGGTCGCGTCGCCGGCGCTGCTGCCGACCGCGGTGGAGGAGCTGATCCGCTACGACGCGCCGCTGCAGCTGTTCGAGCGGACCGCCACCGCGCCGACCACGATCGCGGGCTACGACCTGGCACCCGGCGAGCGGGTCGCGGCGCTGCTGGGTGCCGCCGCGCGCGATCCCCTGGTGTTCGACCGGCCCGCCGCGCTGGACGTCGGCCGCTCACCCAACCCGCACCTGGGCTTCGGCGCGGGGATCCACTACTGCGTTGGCGCGCCGCTGGCCCGGGTGGAGGTGGCGGCCGCGTTGTCGGCGCTGGTCACCCAGCTGCCGGATCTGCGACTGGCCGACGAGCCCACGCGCCGCGGGGAGTTCGTGATCCGCGGCCTGCGCACGCTCCCGGTGACCACCGTCCCCCGGCGATACGGCTAGCGCTTGGAGTGGGCCAGGCGGACCGGGCGGAGCTCGGGGTCCGGGGCGTCCTCGACGCGGATGACGCGCATGAAGCGGACCTTGCGCGGGTCCAGCGGGGCCAGCAGCGTCGACAGGCGGCGGACGGTGAGCGCGGTGAGGACGGCGACCGCGACCGCGGCCAGGTCGGTGAGGGCGCTGAGGATCACGCCGTCGGCCTGGGCCTGGACGCCGGAGCGGAAGCGCCACAGGATCGTGGCGCCGAAGAGGAGGCCGCCGACAACCCAGACCGCCCACCAGATCGTGGTGGCGCGGGACGGGGTGGGGCGCTCGTCGGCCGGGCGGCGCAGGACGTGGTGCTCGAGCTCGGTGAGCAGGACACCGGCCATGGCCAGGTTGACGCCCGGGATGAGCAGGTAGGCGAGCACCTGCCAGTCGCGGCGGCCCAGGGTCTGGTCGGCGGCCTCGGCGGCGGCGTGGCGGGCCAGGTGCAACCACGAGATCGTGACGGTGGCGGCCAGGACGGCGAACGCGAGCGCCAGGACCGAGCCGATGGTGACGACGGCGTCGGAGGTGGCGACGAGCCGGTCGGAGAGCGCGCCCTCGCGGCTGCGCAGGAGCAGGACGTAGCGCCAGATCTCCCCGGCGGCGGCCATGAGGGCGAGGGCGGCCAGCGTCCACATCATCGCGGCGGCGTGCCCGCCCACCGCGCGGACGCGGTCGACGGTGACCGGCTCCTGCTCGCCGGTGCGGGTGCCGGGGACGGTGGTGGGCCAGCGCCACGCGAGCGGCGGGAAGCCCCAGCGCGGGGTGGCGCGGTAGGCGGGCGGGCCGAGGTAGGGCAGCCGGCGTCTCGGCTGCCTCTCACGCGTGGTCCGCGGGCTCGTGGCCACCCACCTGGTCATATGACCTGCGGCTCCCCCTGGTCGCAGGCGAGGTCGCGGCCGGCGGCGTGCCAGGACTGCATGCCGCCGTCGACGTTGCGCGCGTCCCAGCCGTTGGCGTTGAGGTAGGCGGTGACCCGCGCGGACCGGCCGCCGCTGCGGCAGACGACGAGCACCTCCTGGTCGGCGGGCAGCTCGCCGAGGCGTCCGGCCAGCTCGCTCATGGGGATGTGCTGGGCCCGCGGCGCGTGGCCGGCGTCCCACTCGTCCTGCTCCCGCACGTCGAGCAGGGTGACGTCCTGCGGCAGCTCGGCGGGCAGCTCGGGCACGGTCACGGTGGGCACCTGTGATGGCATCACACCGAAGATGCTGCCACGCTCCCCCGTCAGGCGCCCGTGAGCCCGCCGGCTCACTTGCCCGGCGCGGCCAGTGCCTTCCCCACCCGCAACCACCTCCGCCCATCTACGCCGAAGTCTTCCCTGCGGTTGCACGGTGCGAGAAGGTGTGCGCGTGACTCTCACACTGGGGCCCGAGGTCGACCACAACGCGCCGCTCGACAAGGCGCTCGGCTCGCCGGGGTTCGTGGTGGTGGTCCACGACACGGCGACCGAGGCCGAGCTCGCCATCCGCGAATCGCTGGGCCGGATCCGCCCGGACTGCGCCCTGTTCACCGGCGAGGCGCCCATCTCCACCGACGACCTCGCCGGGCACGACCACGACGCGGTGTTCCTGCTGGATCCCGCGGAGACCCAGGAGCTGCTGACCCGCGCGAAGCGGATGAGCCCGCTCGACCAGCTCTTCCAGCGGCTGCCGAACACGGTGGTCAGCTGCGGCGACGCCGGGACCGTCCGGGAGCTGCTCATCGACCTGGCGGACCTGCCGCACCACGTGATCCGGCTCGACGGCCAGCGGCACGCGCCGGGCTACCAGGCCGACACCGACGCCGGCACCGACCAGCTCGCCACCTCGCCCGACGTCGACATGCTGGCCGACCTCGTGGCGTCGCGGCTGATCAAGCCGCCGCTGTCGATCGGGCTGTTCGGGAACTGGGGGTCGGGCAAGAGCTTCTTCATGCGGCAGCTGCGCGAGCGGGTCCGGGTGCTCGCCGACGCGGCCGCCGCCGAGGAGATCGCGGCCCGGCAGCGGGGGCGGGCGGTCTCGTCGTACTGCTCGTCGGTCCGGCAGATCACGTTCAACGCCTGGCACTACGTCGAGGCCAACCTGTGGGCGAGCCTCGCCGCGCACATCTTCGACAACCTCGCGGCCGGTGGCTCCGAGGACGACCTGAGACGAAGAGCCGACCAGCTGGGCGAGTTGCGCAGGAACGAGCAGTCCCTGCTCACCCAGCTGAGTGCCGTCCGGCTCGAACGGATGATGATCGCCGCCCAGCACCAGCGACAGCCGGTCGCGGTCGACCTCACTGGGGACGACTACGCGTGGGTGGCCAAGGAGCTCGGCGTACCCGCCGCGACGATCGCCGACGTGCGGCGCTTCGCCGAGGAGGTCGGCGGCGTCAAGGCCGCGACCAAGCAGGCCGGCTCGCTGTTCAAGAGCAGCCCGTTCGCGTGGGTGACCCTCGGCGCCGGGCTGATCCTGGCCGGGGTCCTCGCGTTCGTGGTGCAGAGCCCGGCGTGGCCGGTGGTCACCGCCGTCGTGTCGGCGATCGTGGCCGCGACACCCGTGATCACGAAGGTGCGGGAGGCCACGACGCGGATCAACCGGGCCGCGCAGACCGCGCAGGCGGCCACCGGGCAGCGGCTCGCCGAGCTGGACGCGGAGACCGCGCGGCTGGAGCGGGCGGTCGCGGAGCTCGCGCCGGGCCACGACGCGACGGCGTTCGCCCAGTCCCGCCAGGACGACTACCGCCAGCACCTCGGCGTGGTGTCGTTGCTGCGGCGGGACCTGGAGACGTTCGCGGCGATCCTCGACAGGGAGCGCGAGGCCGACGGCGGGCTCGAGCGGATCGTGCTCTACATCGACGATCTCGACCGGTGCCCGCCCGATGTCGTCGTCAAGATGCTCGAGGCGATCCACCTGCTCGTGGCGCTGCCGGTGTTCGTCGTCGTGGTCGCGGCGGACTCGCGGTGGCTGCTGCAGGCGATCCGGCAGCACTACGCCGACATGCTGCCCGACGACGTGCTGACGCCGGCGGACTACGTCGAGAAGATCTTCCAGATCCCGTTCCAGCTGTCCGGCATGGACGAGGACGGGTTCGCGGACCTGGTGCGCGAGCTGGCCGGTTCCGGGCCGCCGCGGGCCACCGGCGTGACCCCGCCCATCGACCCGACGGCGGACACCACGGAGCTCGGCCCGGCGATGATCGCGGCCACCCTGCGGCCCAAGCAGCTCGACATCTCCGCCGGGGAGCTGGCGTTCCTCGACCGGCTGGCCCCGCTCGTGTCCTCGCCCCGCGCGGCGAAGCGGCTGATCAACCTCTACCGGCTGCTGCGGGCCCGGCTGTCCGGCGACGATCTCGACGAGTTCGTCGAGGGCGACGGCTCGCGGGCGGCGCTGGCGCTGCTGGCCGTCCACGCGGGCGACCCCGCGGCGGCGCACGGCTTGTTCGCCCGCATCGACGCGGCGGGCTCGGGGCTGGCGTCGTGGCACGGCCTGCTGGACCGCTACCGCGAGGACGACGACGTCGAGGCGCTCTGCCGCACCCTGTCGAGGATCGGCGGGATGCCCGACTCGCTGACCGCCTACCGGGAGTGGCTGCCGCTGGTCCGCCGGTTCTCGTTCGGCCGTTGACCTCGACCTAACTCGAGGTAGGACGCTGGCCGGGTGAGCACCGACCAGGACGAGGCCGCGATCCGCCGGATCATCGCCGACGTACAGGCAGCGTTCAACACCAACGACGCCGACCTGATGACCGAGCACTTCGCCAAGGACGCCACGGCGGTGACGGCGATGGGCGAGCGGGTCACCGGCTGGGACGCCCTGCTGGCCGCGAACCGCGAGGGCCTGGCGGGTTTCCTGCGCGACCAGTACGCCCGCTACGACGTGACCGACGTCAGGTTCCTGCGCCCGGACGTGGCCCTCGCGTACAAGGAGGCCCGGGCGACGACCTCGACCGGCGACCTGATCGACCTCGACCACACGATGGTGGCCTTGTACGTCCTGGTGAAGGACAACGACCGCTGGCGCATAGCGGCCCGGCAGAACACCCTGGCGCCCCGCTGAGTCCCTACCGAACCTCACGTGCTCGAACGCGACTCGTACCCGCGCACGCGCGGGCAGATGGCTGCATGTTCAGGCGGTAGCGCGGCGCGCTGGGGAGCTGTCGTCGACGGTCGCCGCAGGTGATCGCGACACGTTGATCGCCGCTGCCTGGCTGCACGATATCGGCTACGCACCCGAGGTTGATCGCTCAGGATTCCACCGCTCGACGGCGCTCGCTACCTGCGGGACGCTGGGTGGCCGGCGAACATCGTTGATCTTGTGGCGCATCACTCGGGTGCCCGGTTCGAGGCGGACGACATTCGAGCGAGGCGGGGCGAGATGCCGAGGCCGGCGCTGGTTTCCGGCACCCGTCGCGCGGGGCTGCCACAGCTGGGACGAGGGCTGGGACGAGTGCGGCCCCCGGTCCCCTGTTCGGGATCGGGGGCCACACTCCGGCGGGGTCGTTAGTGGACCACCGCCTTCTCGGCGTGCGCCCCGGTCAGTGCGCGCACCTCCATCTCCGCATACTTCGCCTCGTTGCGCTCCTTGGAGAGGACCGTCCCGAGGTAGCCCAGCAGGAACGCGACCGGGATCGACACGAGCCCGGGGTTGTCCAGGGGGAACCAGTGGAAGTCCACGTTCTGCAGCATCGACGGGCTCTTGCCGGTCGTCGGGTTCACGGGCTTCCCGGACACCGCCGGCGAGAAGATGATCAGCACCAGGCAGACGAACAGACCGCCGTAGATGCTCCACAGCGCACCCGCGGTGTTGAACCGCTTCCAGAACAGCGAGTAGAGGATCGTCGGCAGGTTCGCCGAGGCCGCCACCGCGAACGCCAGCGCCACGAGGAACGCGATGTTCTGCCCGTTCGCGACGATGCCGCCCAGGATGGCCACCGCGCCGATCACCAGGGCGGTGATGCGGGCGACCCGGACCTCCTGCGCCTTGTCGTCGACGGCGCCCTTCTTGATGACGTTGGCATAGATGTCGTGCGCGAACGACGCCGACGCGGTGATCGTCAGGCCGGCGACCACGGCGAGGATCGTCGCGAACGCCACCGCCGCGATGATGCCCAGGAGCACCGTGCCGCCCAGGGCGTAGGCGAGCAGGGGTGCCGCCGAGTTCGTCGCGCCGGGTGCCTTGGTGATCGTCTCCGCGCCCACCAGCGCGCCCGCGCCGTAGCCGAGCACCAGGGTGAACAGGTAGAAGATGCCGATCAGCCAGATCGCCCAGACGACCGACTTCCGCGCCTCCTTGGCCGTGGGCACCGTGTAGAACCGCATGAGGATGTGCGGCAGGCCCGCGGTGCCGAGCACGAGCGCCAGCGCCAGGGACACGAAGTCGATCTTGGTGGTGCCGGTGAGGCCGTACTGCGCGCCGGGGTTCAGCAGCTTCTCGCCGCCCTCGCCGACCCGGGCGACCGCGTCGCCGAGCAGGCTCGAGAGGTTGAAGCCGTACTTGCCGAGCACCCATACCGTCATCGCGCCCGCGCCGATGATCAGCAGCGTGGCCTTGATGATCTGCACCCAGGTGGTGCCGCGCATGCCGCCGATGATCACGTAGACGATCATGATGACGCCGACGACCGCGATCACCAGCGCCTGGCCGGCCTTGTTCTCGATACCCAGCAGCAGCGCCACCAGGCCACCCGCGCCGGCCATCTGGGCCAGCAGGTAGAAGAACGACACGACGAGCGTGGACGTCGCCGCCGCCGCGCGGACCGGACGCTGGCGCATCCGGAAGCTCAGCATGTCGCCCATCGTGTACTTGCCGGTGTTGCGCAGGAGCTCGGCCACCAGTAGCAGCGCGATCAGCCACGCCACCAGGAAGCCGATCGAGTAGAGGAACCCGTCGTAGCCGTTGACCGCGATGGCGCCGGCGATGCCCAGGAACGACGCCGCCGACAGGTAGTCACCGGAGATCGCGATGCCGTTCTGCGCACCGGTGAACGAGTGGCCCGCGGCGTAGTAGTCGACCGCCGTCTTGTTGGAGCGGCTCGCGCGGAACACGATCACCAGGGTGATCACGACGAACACGGCGAAGATGCTGATGTTGAGCGCGGGGTTGCTGCCCTCGACGCCCGCCGCCAGGTTCAGGCTCATCGCACGCCTCCCTCGACGTCGGTGTCCGTGCCGGTGACGGCGCCGCCCTCGACGTCGGTACGGATCTTGTCCGCCAGCGGGTCGAGCTTCCGGTTGGCGTGCCGGACGTACAGGCTGGTGATCACGAAGGTGGACACGAACTGCAGCAGGCCGAAGATGAGGCCGATGTTGATGTTGCCGAGGACCTTGGTGTCCATGAAGCCGTGCGCGTAGTCGGACAGCAGCACGTACAGCAGGTACCAGGCGAGGAACGCCACGGTCATCGGGAACACGAAGCCGCGGAACCGGCGCCGCAGCTCGGTGAACTCGGCGCTCTGCTCGATCTTCACCCAATCGGGACCCGGCGTCGGTGGTGGGTCCTGTTCGGTGCTACTCACGGTGCCTCCTGGGGGGCCCAAGAAGAAGTGAAATTCGTTCTAATGACCCTAGGAAGATGCCAGTCTGGGCAAAATCGTCAGCCGGTAAACCGCGCCGAGCTGCGACGAACGGTTGACCAACGGCACACCTGACGCGTCGAGTGGCCTACGTCACGTTCTAGTTTCGCTCGTTCGGGTGGCTTCGCGGAGGGCCCGCAGGCGGTCGGCCGGGGTCTCGAGGCGGTCCTCGTTCAGGTGCAGCCGCAACATCGCGGTGCGGGCCCATGACGGCGGCCGGCCACGCAGCGAGACGGCGATCATCGTCGTGAACGCGAGCGGGACCGACCACGGCGCGGGCTGGGCGACCAGGATCGCGAGCCAGCCGGTGACCGGGAGGCCGAGCAGGGTGCCGGCGATCGCACCGGAGGAGGCGAAAAGCCCGACGAGCACACCCGTCATCGCGCCCGCGACGGTGAGCCGCGACCACCAGATGCCGAGCACGAGCAGCGGGCAGAACGTGGACGCGGCGACGGTGAAGCCCCAGGTGACGAGCACCCCCGCGTCGAGCCGGATCGCCTGCAGGGCAAGGAGGACGACGGCCGCCGACGCGGCGACCACGGTGAACCTCAGCTGACCGAGGCCGCCGGGGAGCAGGTCGTAGGAGATCGCCCCGGAGACGACGAGGACCAGGCCCAGCGAGGTGGCGAGGAAGGCGGCGAACGCGCCGGCGGTGAGCAGCGCGGTGAACGTGCTGCCCGGCCAGCCGGCGTCGACCTGGGCGGGCAGCGCGACGACGGCGATGTCGGTGGCCCCGGAGAGGTAGAGCTGCGGGACGAGGACGCGGCCGAGGACGCCGTAGATGCCCGGAAAGAGGTAGAAGACGCTGAGCAGGCCGACGGTGAGCGCGGCCGTGCGGCGGGCGGCGCGGCCGTCCGGGCTGGTGTGGAAGCGCATGATCACGTGCGGCAGCCCCATGGTGCCCAGCGCGAGCGCGACGACGAGCGCCCAGGTGCCGAGCAGCGGGTGGCCGGCGCCCTGCAGGTCGAGCAGCGGGCGCTCCCAGCCGGTGCCTCCGGGCCGGGCCTCGCCGGTGACCTCGGGGACGTGCGCGCCCTTGGGGAAGACGACGGTGCTGCCCTGGGGAACGTCCCACGAGCCGTCCACCGTCCGCTCGGCGGCTCCTATGTGGACGGTGGTGGGCTCGGGGATCGTGAGCGTCGTGCCGACCCGGAACACCACCCGGGTGTCGTGGTCGAACCGGGTGAACTCGACCGGGTGCACGGCCTCGTCGCGGACCTGCGGGCCGACCTGGATCAGCAGCCAGACGGCCGGGACGATGAACAGCACGAGCTTGAGGACGAACTGGAACGCCTGGACGTAGGTGGCGGCCCGCATGCCGCCCAGCGCCAGCGTGATCGCGACGCCCGCGCCCGCGACGACGACGCCGACCCAGTACGGGCTGTTGCTCACCGCGGACAGGACGAGGCCCGCCGTGCGGAACTGCGGCACGAGGTAGAGCCCGCCGATGACGAGGATGACGACCGCCGTGACCCGGCGCAGCGCCGGCGAGGCGAGCCGGGCCTCGGCGAAGTCGGGGACGGTGAGGGCGCCGGAGCGGCGCATGGGCGCGGCGACGAGGACGAGCATGGCGATGTAGCCGGCCGTGAACCCGACGGGATACCAGAGCGAGCCGATGCCGTCCTTCACCACGAGCCCGGCGACGCCGAGGAAGGAGGCGGCGGAGAGGTACTCCCCGGAGACGGCGGCGGAGTTGAGCAGCGGTGAGACCCGGCGGGACGCGACGAGGAAGTCCGACGTGGTCCGCATGGCCGCGACGCCGCGAAGTCCGATGAGGAGGGTGACGAGGACGACGGGCGCCACCGCGAACGCGATGATCACCCGAGGCCCGCTCCGCTCGTGGTCACGGCGTCTCGTCCTCGGCGTGCTCGGCCCGCTTGAGCTGCCAGCCGGCCAGCAGCGACAGCGCGGGGTACGGGAGCACGGCCAGTGCCAGCCACGAGACCGGGATGCCCAGCAGCCGCACCGAGTCCAGGCCCGGGAACAGCGCGAAGACGAGCGGCAGGCCCAGGATCCCCACGAACAGCAGGACGAGCGGCGCGACCGCGAGCCGGCGTTGCGCCCGGTACAGCTCGGCCGCCCGCTCGGCGCCCGCCGGGTCCAGCTTCGGCACCCGCCAGCGGCCACGCAGCCTCCGGCGGGAATGCGCCAGGCGGGTCTGCGGGCTCATCACCGCAACCCGCTTGTGGCCTGGCATCAGACCCGCCGCTCGGAGCGGTCAAGCCGGCCGCTCCGGGCCGCCGACAGCAGGCGCTCACGCAGGTCGCGGGCGTGCCGGCGGCTCACCGGCACGTCGCCGAGATCCGTGTGCGCGAGCAGCCCGCCCATCGAGTCGCTGCGCAGCTCGCGCACCGCGTCCAGCGCCACCAGGAAGCCCCGGTGCACCCGGATGAAACCGGCCGGCTCCCAGTACTCCTCCAGCCGCGAGATCGGCATCCGCACCACGTGCACGCCCGACGTCGCGTGCAGCCGGACGTAGTCGCCGTGCGCCTCGACGAACAGCACCTCGCCGCGGCGCACGTACCGGGTGCGGCCGGCGCTCTCGACCGGCAGCGCGGCCATCGCGTCCGGCAGCGGCGACGTCTGCTCGGGAGCCTGCCGCGCGCCCGGGACCACGCGGTTGATCCGGGCCAGCGCGTCGGCCAGGCGCTCCGTGCGGACGGGCTTGAGCAGGTAGTCCAGCGCGCCGATGCCGAACGCCGCCACCGCGTGCTGCTCGTAGGCGGTGACGAACACGATGGCCGGCGGGTCGGACAGCTTCGCCAGCAGCGAGGCCAGCTCCAAGCCGTCCAGGCCGGGCATCGAGATGTCCAGGAACACCGCGTCGAACCGGCCGCTCTGGATCATCCGCAGCGCCGAGAGCGGGTCGCCCGCCCCGGCCACCTCCGCGACGTCCGGCGACTCCCGCAGCAGCCGGCACAGCTCGTCCAACGCCGGCGGCACGTCGTCCACCGCGAGGACCGACAGCCCCGTCACGACCTCACCTCGCAGGCTCGGTGCTGCCGCTCGCGGTCGCCTTGTGTCAGCCGTTCGCTCGCAAGCTCGCTCATCCGGGCATCACCCCCGGCTGGAACCGCGGGATCCGCACGACCACGCGCGTTCCCTCGCCCGGCGCCGTCTCCACGACCAGGCCGAACCACGGGCCGTAGACGTTGCGCAGCCGTCTGTCCACATTGGCCAGACCGACGCTGTCCGTGCCGCCGCGCCCGGCCAGGATCTCCTCGGCGATCGACGGGTCCATGCCGAGCCCGTCGTCCTCGACGCTGATCACGCAGTCGTTGCCCTCGGCCTCGCCGCGCACCATGACGTGCCCCGCTGCGGCGCGCGGCTCGATACCGTGCCGCACCGCGTTCTCCACCAGCGGCTGCAGCACCAGGTACGGCAGCGCCACCGCCAGCACCTCCGGCGCCACCCGGACCTGCACCTGCAGCCGCTCGCCCAGCACCGCCCGCTGCAGCGCGAGGTAGGTCTCGATCGCGTGGAACTCGTCGGCGACGGTGGTGTACTCGCCGTGCCGGGCCAGGCTGTACCGGATGTAGTCGGCGAAGTCGATCATCAGCTCGCGCGACCGGTCCGGCTCGGAGCTCACCAGCGCGGCGATCACGGTCAGCGCGTTGTAAACAAAGTGCGGCGAGATCTCCGCCCGCAGCGCCCGCAGCTCCGCCTGCGCGGCCTGCTCGGCCGACGCCTCCAGCCGGCCACGCTCCAGCGCCTCGACGATCCAGCCCGCCGCCTCCCGCGCCGCCGACCGCCGCACCGCGCCCTCGACCAGCAGCACCCCGGCCAGCTCGTGGTGGACGTGCAGCGGCAACGCCAGCAGCGGCGGCCGCCCGCTCTTGCCCTCGGTGTGCAGGACCTCCTCGACCAGCTCGGCCGCAGGCCGCTCGTCCGGCGGCGGCGTGGGCGCCCACACCGGCCGCCCGGACAGGTCCGCCAAGCCCACCCGGCCGACGTCCAGCAGCCGGCGCACCCCGCGGGCCGCGGCCCGGACACCAGGCCCGCCGAGACCGTCCTTGAGCTCCCCGGCGATGTGCCGCGCCATGCTCAGCACGGCCACCGGATCGGTGCGGGCCCACGGTCGCAGGCCGATCCGGGACCGGACCGGCGCCGGCTCAGGCGCTCGGTCGGCGGACACCGCCATCAGCGCTCCCATCATCGGCGACCGGGGCTCGGGTAAATGGTAATGGCCGGAATGCCCGATCCCCGACCGTCATTTCCGGTGCCGGCCGTCGGCCAGCCGGGCACGTTCCTCCGCGGTGCCGAACCGCGCGATCGCCCGGTCGCGGATGAACCCGAGACCGTCCGGCGCGTGCATCCGCAGCCGGATCTGTGCGACGTCGGCCGGCACCTTGTTCTGCGTCGCCTTGCTCACCAGGATCACGGTCAGGAACGCGATCGGCACCGTGACCAGCGCCGGCTGGCCGGCCACGCTGGGCGCCCAGCCCCCGGTGAACCCGCTGACCGTGTTGATCACCAGCGACGAGATCACGAGCCCGCCGCCCACGACCATGCCCGCCGCCGCGCCGACCCAGGTGAGCCGCTTCCACCACACCCCCAGCAGCAGCACCGGGCAGAACGTCGACGCCGCGAGCGCGAACGACATGCCCACGGACAGCGAGATGTCCGACGGCCGCAGCACGATCGCGAGCGCGAGCGGCGCGCCGCCGGCGATGCCCGTGGCGAACCGGAAGTCCCGCACCCGCCCGCGCAGCACGTCGGTCGAGAGCACCCCGGACACGCTCACCACGAGCCCCGAGGACGTCGACAGGAACGCCGCGAACGCGCCCGCGGTCGTGATCGCGCCGAGGATCTGGCCGAGCACCCCGGGCGCGATCTTCGTCGGCAGCATGAGCACCGCGGCGTCGGTCTTGCCGGTGACCAGCAGCTCCGGCACGTACAGCCGGGACATCGCGCCGATGAGGATCGGGAACAGGTAGAACAGCGACAGCAACAGGAGCACGTGCAGGGTCGTGCGGCGGGCCGCCTTGCCGTCCGGGTTGGTGTAGAAGCGGACCAGGACGTGCGGCAGGCCCATCGTGCCGAGGAACAGCGCCAGCATCAGCGAGTACGTGGAGAACAGGCCGTCGGAGTCGGCGGCCGGGCGCAGCCAGCTCGAGTTGTCGGTCGGCGCGCCGGCCACCACGGGCACCGTCGAGCCCTTGGAGAAGTGCAGCTCGGTGCCGGCGTCGACCTCGTACACGCCGGGCGACCAGTACACCGTGCCCATCGCCGGGGTGCCGTTGACCGAACCGCGGGCACTGAGCCACACGGTCTCCTCGACCTGCAGCTTCACCGGGGTCTGCACGTCGATCGTGGTGGCCGTGGTGAACGTGGGCGGCAGGTGCTCGGTGAGCCCGGTGACGTCGCTGCCGCGCGGGCCGCCGTTGCCGATGAACAGCACACACATGACGAACGTCGGCGCGGCGATCGCGAAGAGCTTCAGCCAATACTGGAACGCCTGCACGACGGTGATCGCGCGCATCCCGCCGCCGAACACGTTGACGATCACCACGCACGTGACCAGCAACGCGCCGACCCAGTTGGGCACCGGCAGGATGTTGGAAATCGAGAGCCCGGCGGCCTGCAGCTGCGGGACGACGTAGAGGATCCCGATGAACACGACGAACGCGGCGGCGAGCCCGCGCAGCGCCCGCGAGCCGAGTCGGGCCTCGCAGAAGTCCGGCAGCGTGTAGGCACCGGAGCGGCGCAGGGGCGCGGCGACGAACAGCATCAGCGCGAGGTAGCCCGCGGTGAAACCGACCGGGTACCAGAGGGCGTCGGCGCCGTCCTTGAGCACGAGGCCCGCGACGCCGAGGAAGGACGCGGCGGACAGGTACTCACCGGAGACCGCGGCGGCGTTGCGGCGCGAGCGCACGGTGCGCCGCGCCACCAGGAAGTCCTGGGTGGTGCTGGCCATCCGGGAGGACCGGAAGCCGATGTAGAACGTCGCCACCGTGACGAGCGAGATCCCGGCCAGCGCCCAAATCTTTGCGTCCACCGAGTGCCTCGGGTCCTAACGAGAGCCGGCTACTTCTCCACCATCGCGACGAAGTCCTTCTCCTGTCGCTCGACCACCAGGTTGTACCAGTACCCGGCACCGAACAACAACGGGAACGGCAGCACGCCGATGACGAGCCACGGCAGCCGCACACCGGCGAAGTTGACCTCCGAGAGCGGGGGGAGAAGGAAGAACGTCGCCGGGATGACCGCGAGCGTGAGGACCGTGATGCCCCAGAACCGGATCGCGGTGCGGAACTGGGTGCGGATGTACTGGCTGACCAGCTCCTCGCCGTAGCTGGTCTGCTCCTCCAGCTCGACGACCGTGCGCAGGACGGTGACCGGCGCGCGGGAGTCGGCGAGCACCACCCGCTTGCGGCGCGGCTTGGTCGGCGGGTCCAGGTACACCCTGCGCTCGGGACCCGGACCGGCGGAGTGGCGGCTCACGACAGCCCCTCGAGGGCTCGGTGTCGCCGCTCGCGCTCGCCCCGCGACATTAGTTCGCTCGCAAGCTCGCTCGGTGACATCGACTCGCTCGCAAGCTCGCCCTGCGTCATTAATTCGCTCGCAAGCTCGCCCTGTATCAATGATTCGCTCGCAAGCTCGCCCGGTATCAATGATTCGCTCGCAAGCTCGCTCATGCGCCGCCGCGTCTCGTGATCCGGTCCTTGAGCTCGCGGGTGTGGCGGCGGCTGACCGGGAGCTTGCGCTCCTCCTCGCCGATCACCACGTGGTAGCCGTTGCCGCCCAGCTGCAACTCGGTGATGAGGTTGATCGGCACGAGGTAGGACCGGTGGATGCGGACGAAGCCGGCCTTCTCCCACCGCTCCTCGAGCTGGGCCAGCGGGATGCGCACCAAGTGCGAGCCCTCCGAGGTGAACAGGCGCGCGTAGTCGCCCTGCGCCTCCACCCAGCGGACCGACGAGCGCGGGATCAGCTTGGTGTTGCCGGCCAGCTCGACCGGAATGACCTCGTCGTCGGTGGGCTCCGGACCGGCCGCCGCGGTGGCCTCGCTGGCCAGGCCGTCGCCGCGCAGCTTCGAGATCACCCGATGCACCGCGCGGTCCATCCGGGTCTGGTCGCACGGCTTGGGGATGAAGTCGACCGCGCCGAGCTCGAACGCCTCGACCGCGTCGTTGCCCTCGCCGTGGCCGGTGATGAACACCAGCACCGGGGACGGCTTGAAGCCGGCCAGCACCTTCGCCATCTCCATGCCGGTGAGGCCGGGCATCTTGAGGTCGGAGAAGACCGCGTCGACGATCGGGCGGCCCGAGTTCCGGCGCGCGGACAGCTCCGGGTCGTCGCCGGCCAGCTGGCGCAGCGCCTCGGTCGCGTCGAACGCCGGGATGACCCGCCGCACGAAGCGGTTCGCGTCCAGCCGTTCCAGCAGTAGGTCCATCCCGTCCTTCTCGTCGTCAACGGCCAGGACGACGAGACCAGGGGTGTTCGCTGAGGTACTCACGGTGAGGTGCATCTTGCCGATCGGAAGAACCAAATGTCCATGGTCAACCTCCTGCTTACCCCGCCCGGGTGAGCAGCGGGTTGATCTTGCGGGCTGGACACAACTCTGAGCAGCGTTAATTCTCCCCGGATCGGGGGCCTATAGCCCGAACCGGGACCATGTGGCGCGGATCTCCATCGCCTCCACCGCGGCCAGGACCCGGTCGCCCGGCCCGTGCGCGAAGGACGCGGCGGCGCCGCCGAAGCCGAGCCGGGCCAGCAGCGGCCGCTTCGGCTCGGCGACGCTGATCTCGGCGTCCGGGTACCGCTCGGCGAGCACCTCGCGCATGTTGCCGACACCGTCGACGATGCCCAGCTCGACGGCCTTGGCGCCGGTCCAGATCTCGCCGGTGAACACGTCCTCGCCGGCGGCCAGCCGGTCGCCGCGGCGATCCTTGACCCAGCCGACGAACTGGTCGTGCAGCTGGCTCTGCAGGCTCTTGAGCCACTCGACGTCCTCGTCCTTCTCGGGACGGAAGGGGTCGAGGCGGACCTTGTGCGCGCCCGCGGTGTAGACGCGGCGCTCGACGCCGACCCGGTCGAGCAGACCCGAGAGCCCGAAGCCGGCGGTCACCACGCCGATCGAGCCGACCAGCGAGGAGGAGTGCGCGTAGATCTCGTCGGCCGCGCAGGCGAGCCAGTAGCCGCCGGACGCGGCGACGTCCTCGCAGAACGCGATGACCGGGACCTTCTTGCGCTTGGCCAGCTCCCGGATCCGCTCGCCGACGAGCGCGGACTGGGTGGGCGCGCCGCCCGGCGAGTTGATCGCCAGCGCGACCGCCTGGAGCCGGTCGTGGTCGAACGCCCTGGTCAGTGCGGACTCGACGGTGTTGATGTTGATGGTGCCGCGGGCCAGCGGGGACGGCGTCGGGGTGATGACGCCGTGCAGCTTGAGGACGGCCACGACCGGGCCGCTGCTGCCGCGGCTCTTGGGCAGCCTGGCGGCCAGCTTCTCGGTGACGCTCATGGTTCCCAACCCTATGCGTCGCGGTCGTATCCAGCCCGGGTGCCGGCGACTCCTGATTGGCGGGGGGTTTGCCATGGATCGAACGGGTGAGGTGACCTGGCGCGCGTGGCTCGGCATGGGAGACGCCGACTGGATGGACCAGATCGACGTGGCCGAGTTCGACTGCCTGCGGGCGGCGCGGGAGTGGGTGGAGGACCGGCTGGCGACGGTGGCGTCGGCCTGCCTCTGGTCGCGGCCGGGGATGTCGGTGTTCGGCTCTGTCGACCGGGGGCGCTACCAGGGACCGCGGTGGTCGCCGGACGTGGTGGCGGGCGCGATGCTCGACGCCGACCTGGTGGACGGGCGGGTCAGCTGGCGCCGGCCGGGCGGTAAGCGATGAGCCCGGCGGACTGGGACTCGCGGGTGTTCGCCGCGGCGCGGGTGCGGCGCCGGCGGTGGGGACGGTGGCGGCGGCGGGGACAGCGGTGGGGCCGGCTGCGCGCCGGCCTCAGCGGGTGGGCGCGACGTTGCCCTTCGGGGTATCGGTGATGTCGCTGTCGTCCGCGCCGAACTTGGGCAGGTCGGGGCGCACGCCGGGGAAGAACTTGGGCACCCGCAGGATCACCTTCATGCCCGCGCCGGGGGCGGTCTCGGCCATCAGCGCGTACTCGTCGCCGAAGACCGAGCGCATGCGCTGGTTGATGTTGCCGATGCCCACGTGCGAGCCCGTCTTGTGCGCGTCCCGCAGGTCGGCGAACAGGCGGTCCGCGTCCATGCCGATGCCGTCGTCCTCGACGCTGATCAGCGCCTCGTTGCCGTTGTCCTGCGCGACGACCGTGATCGTGCCGCCACCCGGCTTCGGGGACAGGCCGTGCTGCACGGCGTTCTCCACCAGCGGCTGCAGCACCAGGAACGGCACCACCACCGACAGCACCTCGGGCGCGATCTTGATCCGCACGTTCAGCCGGTCGGCGTAGCGCTGGCTCTGGATCGTGAGGTACCGGTCGATGTTGCGCAGCTCCTCGGCCAGCGTCGTGAACTGGCCGGAGGTCCGGAACGAGTAGCGGGTGAAGTCGGCGAACTCCTGGAGCAGGTCACGCGCCCGCTCGGGGTCCGTGCGGATCAGCGAGGAGATCGAGTTCAGCGCGTTGTAGAGGAAGTGCGGCGAGATCTGCGCGCGGAGCATCCGCACCTCGGCCTTGGCCAGCGCCTGCTTGGACTCGTCGAGCTTGGCCAGCTCCAGCTGGATGCTGACGAACTTGGCCACCTCGTCCGCGGCCCGGATCAGCCGCTTCGAGTTGACCCCGCCGACCACGATGAGCGTGCCCTCGACGTGCCCGTCGGGGATCAGCGGCACGATCACCGCCGTGCGCATGGGGCAGCGGCCCCGGTGGTCGCAGTTGAGGTTGGTGTGGTGGATGTGCGCCCGCTGGCCGTTGCGGACCGCGACGTCGACCGCGCCGGTGAGGTCCTCGTAGTGCTCGTTGGCCCCGCCGTCCCAGGACAGCAGCTGGCCGGAGGCGTCGGTGATCCCGATGGCCACGCACTTCAGCATCTCCACCAGGTGCTTCGCCGCCTGGTCGGCCGCCTCCTCGGTGAGCCCGCTGCGCATCGCCGGCGCCGCCTTCGACAGCCGCTGCACGGCGTCGAGCACCGCGTCGTCCACCGACCCCTCGGACTTGCGCCTGCGGATGATGAGCGCGAACAGGCCGCCGACGACGAGCATGGCCAACGCACCCATCACGGCACGCTCGGTCAACAGGTCGGTCACCCGTCAATGCTCGACCGTATGAGGCTCACTAAGCAAGCGAGCCCTACTTGAGCAGCCGCGACAGCCGCCGGTCCGCGAGCGGTTTGCCGCCGGTCTGGCACGTGGCGCAGTACTGGAACGCCTTGTCCGCGAACGACACCTCGCGCACCGTGTCGCCGCACACCGGGCACGGCATGCCGGTGCGGCCGTGCACCCGCAGCCCGGACCGTTTCTCGCCCTTGAGCAGCGCCGCGTGCTGGCCGACCGACCGGCCGACGGCGTCGGAGAGCACCTTGCGCACGGCCGCGTACAGCTCGTCGACCGCGTCGCCGGAGAGCTTGCCCGCGGTGGCGTACGGGGAGAGCTTGGCCGTGTGCATGATCTCGTCGGAGTAGGCGTTGCCCACGCCGGCCAGCATCTTCTGCGTGGTCAGCACGGTCTTCAGCCGCTCGGTGCGGCCGGCCAGGACGGCGGCGAGCTCGTCGCGGCTGACCGCCATCGCGTCCGGGCCGAGCGCGGCGATGCCCGGCACCTCGGTGGGGTCGGCGACGATCCAGGCCGCCAGGCCCTTCTTCGTGCCTGCCTCGGTGAGGTCGAAGCCGGGGCCCTTGCCGGGCGGGCCGAGGTGCACGCGCAGCGCCAGCGGGCCCTTGCCCGGCCGGGGCGGCGCGGCGGACATGTTCTCCGCCCAGCGCAGCCAGCCCGCGCGGGCCAGATGGATGATCAGGTGCAGGCCGTCGCAGTCGAGGTCGAGGAACTTGCCGTGCCGGCCCGCCGCGGTGACGGTCCGGCCGTGCAGCTCGGTCCACGGCGGCGTGACCGTCTTGAGGACGCTCAGCGACGCGACGTCGACCCTGGCCACGGTGCGGCCGACGCCGTGCTCGCGGATGTGCTGCGCGAGCGCCTCGACCTCGGGGAGTTCAGGCACCTCGCCAGTGTTGCCGGATTTCGGCGATTACGCCACGGGTTGCAGCGGACCTTCGATGCCGGGCACCGAGTCGAGGGCGATGCTCTTGGCCACCCGGTTCACCTGCTGCCGGACGGTGAACACGCCCCGCACGGTGCCGACCCACTTCTCGGTCGGGTCACCCTCGCCGTCGTCACCGGTCTCGGCCACCACCGTCCACGGCCTGCGCAGTGCCCAGCGAGCCGGGAAGAAAAGCATGACCAGCACGATGAGCAGGACGACCCAGAGCGGCACGACGACGTCCGCCGGCGTCCACATGATCAGGACCCCGCTGAGCGCCACCACCAGGACCAGCAGCACGATCGCGGCGGTGTTGCCGACGCTCACGTCGTGCTCGAAGTCGTCCGCGGTAGCCGGCGACCGCCATTCCAGCTGGCTACGCAGGGTCCACATCCGTCCGTCCGCGCCGCGCACAACGCGCGTCATTGGGGCCTCCCGGCGCCGAGCATGGTCGGGAACATCCCACTAATGATGGCCTAACCCGGCGGCCTCACGCACCTGTCAGGGGCCGTCCGGCGCAGCGGAGGACGTAGTAGGTTCAGCCGTTCGGGCGGTCGGCTGTCCCCCGCTCGGGGGTGGCGAGGAGTCCGGTGGCTGCGTGTAGCTCGTGGTCTCGGTCGTGGTCCGGGTCTGGTCCAGCGAGTTGACCTCGGTGATCGTCGTCGTCTCGCAGATCACGACGTAGCTCTCGTAGGTCGTCGTGTGCCGCTCGACCGTGGTCTCCCGGTAGACGATCGGCGCGGTCTCGTCGAACGCCGGGTCGCTGGTCAGCATCGGTGAGTCGGCGCGGCCGCCACCACCCGTCGTCGTCGTGGCCGATGGCGGGACCCTGTCGGTGGGCGTCGCCGCCCGCGCCGGGTCCTCCGCCCTCCCGGTGCTCGGCCGCGGCACCTGCCGATGGGTCGTCAGCTCACCCCCGGTGACCTGCAGCGACGACTCGCTGGAGGACTGCGCGGGCGGCTCGCTGATGTGCAGCTCCACGCCCCGCTTGCCGGCGAGGTCGACCGGCGCCGACGAGCCGCCGCCGCTGCCCCACGGCGCGACGACCAACCCGAGCACGCCGAGCGCGGCGGCCGAGCCCGCCGCGATGCCGACCTGGATCTTGGTGCTGAGCAGGACGCCCTTCACGGCCGCGACCAGCCCGCCCGCCTCGGTGGCGAGCGTGGCGCCCGCGACCAGCGCGAGCGGCGCCGCGACGAAGGACGCGTGCGCCCGCAGGCCCGAGCAGACGTCCCGCAGCTCGGCGTACATCGCCGTGCAGGAGGTGCAGGTCTGCAGGTGCGCGCGGATCCGCCGGCGCTCGATGCCCGAGGTGCTGCCCGCGGTGTACGCGCCGAGCTTCTCCAGGACCGAGCGGCAGCCGGTGGCACTGCGGTCCGCGGCGAGGTGCGCCTGCAGGTAGGCCGCCCGCAGGCCCTGCCGGGCGCGCCGGGCCAGCGCCGCGGTGGCGTTGGGGCTGAGCCCGAAGTTGATGGCGACGGCGGCCGGGCGCTCGCCCTCGACCTCCATCTTCCAGAGCACGTTGCGCCAGCGCTCCGGCAGGCTGGTGAACGCCCTGCGGATGAGGTTGCGCTCGGTGAACTGGCCCGACGTGTCCGGGTCCGAGGCCGCGCGGTGGGTCAGCTCCTCGTCGCTGACCGGGACGTCCTTGCGCCGCAGGCTCCACTCCCACGCCACCCGGCGCGCGACGACGAGCAGGTAGCCACGCACGTTGTCAACGGGTCCGGAGCCGCGCCGGATCGCCTGGAGGACGCGGAAGAACGCTTCCGCGGTGAGGTCCTCGGCCTCGGCCCGGTCGTTGACCAGCCCGAGGGCGAGCCGGAACACCGCGGTCGAGTGCCGCGAGAACAGCTCGCCGAAGGCCGCGTCCTCACCGGCTCGGAGCCGCTCGAGGAGCGTCCGATCCTCCGCCTCTGCCCCGGTCGCCTGGTGTTCGGCTCCGTCTCCGCTGCCCGCTCGTCCTGCCCTACTCGCCCCGGTTGATCTCGTATCCTCGCCGGTCATCGAACCCGACACCTCCTCCCGGCCGCCACGGGAATCTGGCTCAACATGCCACAGGACCGTTTGGTGTGGACGGCAAACGTTTAGAACGGTAAGGCGATACCTACGAAGGTATTAGGCTGATCGGCTCAACAAGGCCCCGCGAGCGGCGGTTCGGTATCGGATCGACCGGTCGGCTAGACTTCTCCGCGAGCATTGCGGACGTGGCGCAGCTGGTAGCGCATCACCTTGCCAAGGTGAGGGTCGCGGGTTCGAATCCCGTCGTCCGCTCGCGATTGGGCGTCACCTGCCCGCGGAGGGCGCGGGCCGGGATCGCTCACCTTTTTGGTCTCTGGGGGCCGAGCCCCCAGGCCCCCACGGTGCGAGCTTCTCCCGACCCGGCGTGGTTCCGTCTGGTGTTGACCAGCCTTTGTGATTCGCTCTGGTGTGACCGGCCCGTGTGGTTCGCTCTGGTGTTGACCAGCCTTCAGTTGCTCGTCAGGCTTCCTTGGTCTGCAGGCCTATGGGGCAGGAGACGCCGGTGCCGCCCAGGCCGCAGTAGCCGTTCGGGTTCTTGGCGTCGGACAGGTACTGCTGGTGGTAGTCCTCGGCGTAGTAGAACTCGCCGAGCGGGGCGATCTCCGTGGTGATCTCGCTGTGGCCGCCGCGGGACAGCGCCGCCTGGTAGGACTTGCGGCTCTCCTCGATGGCGGCGCGCTGGGACTCGTCGGTGTAGTACGCCGTCGAGCGGTACTGGGTGCCCCTGTCGTTGCCCTGGCGCATGCCCTGCGTCGGGTCGTGGCCCTCCCAGAACACCTTCAGCAGCGCGTCGAAGGAGATCCGCGCCGGGTCGAACACGACCAGGACCACCTCGGCGTGCCCGGTGAGGCCGCTGCAGACCTCCTCGTACGTGGGGTTGGGGGTGTGCCCGCCCGCGTAGCCGACGGCCGTCGTGTAGACGCCCGGGGTCTGCCAGAACACCCGCTCCGCACCCCAGAAACAACCCAGCCCGAACACGGCGGTCCGCAGACCCTCCGGGAACGGCGGGGCGATCGGCCGGTCGGTGAACACCGCGTGGGCCGCGGCCACCGGCATCCGGTTCACCCGGCCCGGCAACGCCTGCGACGGGTCGATCATCCGTGCCTTGTCATGCCCGAACAACGCCATGCCTCCACTCTACGTAGCTCTCACTCGGAGAGAACGCGCTCGCGTGGTAACAACTTCCCGGCCGGACGGCACCGGCACGACGACACAGGAGGCACGGCGGCGATGGGGTGGCAGGACCGGTTCCGGGAGCTCGGCGACCTGCTGATCTCCGGGGAGATCAGCACCGGCGAGTACCGGGCGCGCAGCGAGGAGATCCTCGCCGAGGCCGACGTCGAGGCAGCGGCGGACACCCAGCCCACAGGGACGGCCACCGGGACGGCCACGGACCCGCCGAAGGTGCACATCCCGGTCTCCGCGGCTTGGGAGGCGCCCTCCGGTGAGATGACCCAGATCGTGGGCACCCGGGACGAGACCACGACGGTCGAGACCGAGACGATCACCGAGACGATCACCGACACCACCGGCGGCAAGCTCGACGGCGGGACTTCGTCGTGATCAGGCCCGGCGGACCAACATCTTTCCGAGGCCGCTCGCGGGTGGCCTAAACGGCTTTGACATGGTATTCGGGTGACGAGCACGGTCTTGAAGAAGGATTCGGAGGCGGATCCGCCACCTGAGCCGGGCAGCGAGGAGACCCCGGACGGCGAGCGGGCTTCGAGAGCCGACGCGTGGGTCGCCTCGCTGAAGAGCCGGCTCACCGACCGCACCATCGCCCGCCTCGTGGAGCTGCTCGCGCTGGTCCCGGCGATCGCCATCGTGCTCGAGGTGTCCCGCGCCGGGAAGCTGCAGTGGCTCGACTACTGGTACGTCCTCGTCCGGATCACCAACCCGGACGGCTCGTTCCACCTCGGCGGCATCTTCACGCCGCAGAACGAGCACCCGCTGATGATCCCGTCGCTGCTGTACTGGCTCGACGCGCGGCTCGCCGACGGTGACAACCGGGTGCTCGGCTACCTCGTCGTGGTGGTCGCCGCGGCCACCGTGCTGCTCCTGCGGGCCGCGCTCCCGAAGACGATGCCGCCGCTGCTGCGGGCCGGCCTCGTCGTCGCCGCGGCCGCGCTGATCTTCAGCTTGCAGGGCCTGCACATGTTCGTCCGCTCGATGAGCGGCTCCGCGTGGCTCACCGCCAACCTCATCGTCGTCTGCTCGCTGTTGCTGGCCAACAAGCGCAAGTGGGTGCCCGCCTGGATCGTCGGCGTGCTCGCGAGCATGACCTACGGCACCGCGTTCGCCCTCTGGCCGGCGCTCGCCGTACTGGCCACGCTGCACAAGGAGCGCTGGCGGACCCGGCTCGTCCCGCTCGGCATCGGCGTCGTCATCGTCGGCGTCTGGTACGGCCTCAAGCCCAGCACGTGGGTCGGCGGCACGCCCGCCAACGACATCGGCTCGCTGCTGTACACGTTCCTCACCATCGTCGGGAAGATGTGGACGGCCAACAACGCGGGCTTCGCCGTCGTCGCCGGCGCGCTGATGCTGATCGTCTACGCGGTTCTGATGTCCAACAAGGCCGCACACGACAAGGAGCTCCGGTTCTGGTGGGCGCTGGGCGCCTACGGCGTGCTGGCCTGCGGCATGATCGCCACCGCGCGCATCGACTTCGGCACCGACTTCGGCCTCACCAGCCGGTACTCCTCGCTCGCGGTCATGGCCGCGATCCCGCTGCTGGTCCTGATGAGCGCCGTGCTCTACCGGGGCGTGCCGCGCAACGCGATGAAGATCGCGGTCACCGCCATCGGCATCGGCGTCATCGGCTTCACCCTCGGCCTGCCCACCGCGGCCGACCTGCGCAGCCAGATCAAGGAGCACCCGCTCGAGGGCATCGCTATCCGCGCCGGCTACGGCGACGCGCTCGGCCCGGTGCTGCCCAAGGAGCAGGAGCTGCAGCCGGACCTCGTGGCGCTGCACCACTACCCGTTCAACGGGACCTTCTCCCTCGGCTGCGGCGGCCCGGAGCTCGGCTCCACGATCAGCCTCGCGAAGGCCACCGCGCTGCCCCAGCCCGGCACGCGCAGCCCGGACAAGCCCTCCGGCATGGTCGACTCGATCGAGCCGCGCGGCGAGGCCGCCCTGATCACCGGCTGGGCCACCGGGGGCACCAGCCGGGGCGCCGACCAGGTGCGCTGCACGCTGGTCGTCGACGGGAAGGGCACGGTCGTCGGGGCCGGCGTGAGCCGGCTGACGCGCAGTGACGTCACCGGCAGGTACTGGGGTCTGCCGCCCGACGTAGGCTTCAAGGCCATCGGGCCGGTCACCGACGAGACACGCATCGTGGTCGTCTACGAAAGCGGCGCCATGCGGTGGCTGCCGGCGAAGGTCAGCGACACCGGAGACGCACAGTGAGCATCGAGGCGAGCATCGAGACCGTGCCCCCAGTTCAGGTCAGCGTCCTGATCCCGGTCAAGGACGAGGAGAAGACGCTCACCACGCTGGTCACCGAGATCGGCGAGATGTTCGAGACCCTGCCCGAGATCGAGTACGAAGTGATCTTCGTCGACGACGGCAGCGTGGACTCCAGCTGGACGGTCATGCGGGAGTTGGCCGCCACCAACGAGCGCGTCCGCGCGCTGCGGCTGCGGCGCAACTTCGGCAAGGCCGCCGCGCTCGCCGCCGCGGTCGACGAGGCCCGCGGCGAGCGGATCGTCACGATGGACGCCGACCTGCAGGACGACCCGGCCGAGGTGCCGCGGCTGCTGGCCGAGCTCGACGACGGCGCCGACCTGGTGTCCGGCCACAAGGCCGACCGCAAGGACCCGCTGGGCAAGCGGCTGCCGTCGAAGCTCTTCAACAAGATGACCGGCGTCATCACCGGCCTCAAGCTCAACGACCACAACTGCGGGCTCAAGGCCGCCCGGACCGAGGTGTACCAGCGGGTGCCGCTCTACGGCGAGCTCCACCGCTACATCCCGGCGCTGGCCCACCAGAGCGGCTACCGGGTGCGCGAGCTCGCGGTCAACCATCGGCCGCGCGAGCACGGCAAGTCGAAATACGGCTTCGAGCGCTACGTGCGCGGCGCCATCGACCTGCTCACGGTCATGACGATCACCAAGTACGGCCGGCGTCCCGCGCACCTGTTCGGCGGCCTCGGGCTCGCCAGCGGCCTGCTCGGCTTCATCGCGCTGGCCTACCTGTCGATCGTGAAGATCTTCGGCGGCCAGGCCATCGGCGACCGGCCGCTGCTGATGCTGGGCATCCTGCTGGTCATCCTCGGCGTGCAGATGATCTCCATCGGGTTGATCGCGGAGATCGTGCTGCACCGGACGGCCAACAGGCGTGAGGCGACGGACCTGATCTCGGAACGGACGAAGACGCTCGAGCCCGCCGACGCGGCCGGGCCCAAGACCTCGGTGGGAGCGCCATGAGCGAGCTTGCGAGCGAATCATCAAACACACAGGGCGACCGCGAGCGGCAGCACCGAGCCTGCGAGGAGCTGTCGTGAGTGGGATCCGAGGCGCCTACGTGACGGGCGTGAAGAGCGTTCGCAAGGTGGCGGACAAGGCCGGGCTGCTGGCCAGGCTGGAGCGCAGCGAGTCGCCTCGGGTGCGGCACCTGCGCACGCTGTTCTCGATCTTCGACGCCGGCGACCTGGCCCAGATGGACCTGGCCTGGTGGAGCTACCCGGCCATGCGGCGGGTCGAGGCGTTCCTCGCCGACCGGCCGGGCGCGCGGGTCTTCGAGTACGGCGCCGGCGCCAGCACCGCGTGGCTCGCCCGCCGCGCCGGCCAGGTCGACTCGGTCGAGCACGACAACGAGTGGGTCGAGTACGTCCGCGAGCTGCTCGCCGACACCGCCGGGGTCAAGCTGCACGCCGTGCCGGCCACGCCGGCCACGGCCGAGACCGTGGTCCGCTCGGAGCGGGTCGGCCACACCGAGCTCGACTTCGCCGACTACGTGGCCACCATCGACCAGGTCGGCGGCGCGTTCGACGTCATCGTGGTCGACGGCCGGGCCCGCAACGACGCGTTCCGCCGTTCGCTGGACCACCTGGCCGACGGCGGCGTCATCGTGTTCGACAACATCAGGCGCAAGCGCTACTGGGACGTCGTGTCCGCGCTGCCGGGCCTGCGCATCGAGCTGCTCAAGGGCGCCACGCCCACGCTGCCCTACCCGACCACCACCGGGCTGATCTGGCGTGACTGACGCGCCGGCCGGGTCGCCCGAGGAGCCGGTCCGGCCGCCGAGGCCGAGCCGGCGGGCGGACCTGCTGGCCATCGTCTTCGTGGTGATCGCCGTCGGCCTGGCCGGCTGGGCGCTGCGCGGGCAGCTGCCGGACGTGCTCGGCGCGGTCGGCCGGATCGACTGGTGGCGCGCGGTCCTGGCGCTGGTCTGCGTGGTCGCCGGGCTGCTCGCCACGGCCGAGGTGTGGAAGCACTGCCTGGCCGCGCTCGGCTCGAAGGTCACGTCCGACGCCGCGCGGCAGATCTTCTTCCCCGCGCAGGTCGGCAAGTACCTGCCGGGCTCGATCTGGCCGTTCCTCGCGCAGATGCGCTTCGCCCGCGAGCACGGCGTTCCCGGCGGCCTCGCGCTGCTCGCCGGCTCGGTGTTCCTCGTGGTGCACGCGGTCACCTCGGTGCTCGTCGGCGCGCTGCTCTTGATCAGCCAGCCCGACCTGGTGAACCGATTCGGCTGGGCCGGCGTGTGCGTCCCGCTGGCCCTGGTGCTGCTGCACCCGAAGGTCGTCAACCTGCTGGCCCGCAAGCTCGCCGGCCGCTCCGGCGTCGAGCCGCCGGTGCTGCGCTGGTCGCACCTGGTGCGGCCGCTGGCGTGGATGCTCCCCGCGTGGCTGGGCTACGGCGCCGCGGGCTACCTGCTGGCCGACCCGTTCACCGACTCGGTCCTGCAGCTCGCCGTGGTGTGCACGGGCGCGTTCGCGCTGGGCTGGATCGTCGGGCTGGTCGTGTTCATCGCCCCGGCCGGCGTCGGCGCGCGCGAGGCGGTGCTGATCCTCGCGCTCACGCCGCTGCTGGGGGTCGCCGCGGCCACCACGGTCAGCGTGATCCTGCGGGTGGCCCACACGCTTGCCGACATGCTGCTGGCGCTGCGCTACGGCCTGGTCCGCGCGCGCCGCAACCGGCGGCACGGGCAGCCGGTGCCCTCCGCCTAAGGCATGCGCCAGTAGACACCGGCCCAGTCGATCGTCTCGATCGGCGCGTCGATGCCGTGCTCGGTGCGGTAGTCGTCGACGGCCTTCTTGCAGCCGGGGACGGCGTGGTAGTCGTCCACGATGACGAAACCGCCCGGGGACACCTTGGGCGCCAACGTGATCAGGGCGTCCCAGGTGGACTCGTACATGTCGCCGTCGAGGCGCAGGACCGCGAGCCGCTCGATGGGGGCGGCCGGGAGCGTGTCGCGGAACCAGCCGGGCAGGAAGCGGACGTGGTCGTCGAGCAGGTCGTACTTGGCGAAGTTGGCCCGCACCTGCTCGAGCGGCACCGCGAGGAACTCGACCTCGTGGTGCTGGTCGCCGGCGTCGGCCGGGTAGCGCTCCTCGTCCGGCGGCGGCAGGCCGGCGAACGAGTCGGCGACCCAGACCGTGCGGCCGGTCTCCTCGTGCGCGGCCAGCACGCCCCGCATGAGGATGGACGCGCCGCCGCGCCAGGCGCCGGTCTCGACGAGGTCGCCGGGCACGCCGTCGGCGATCACCGTGCGGACGCAGTCCCGCAGGTTCTCCAGGCGCTTGCGGCCGATCATGGTGTGCGCGGTGCGCGGCCAGTCGGAGCCGTCGCCGCGGGCGCCGGCGTCGAAGCCGGCCGGTCCCCAGGGCGCCTCGTTCGGATCCTCGTAGATCGTGTTGGTGAGCGCGCGGATCAGCAGATCGAGGTAGCGATCACGAATTCGTTCGACGGTCATTTCGGCGGACATGACGGCTGCGATCATTTCCTTCCGCATCGTGCGGCATCCTGTTACGTCGAGGGCATCTGACACGGGGAGTACACATGGACTGGCAGGACCAGCTGCGGCGGCTGGACAAGGAACTCTCCGAGGGCGAGATCTCCGCGCAAGACTACCGACGGCGGCGCGACGAGCTGCTCGCCGAGGCCTCCGCCCCCGCGCAGGGCAAGGGCTCGCTGTGGGCCAGCGCCCGGCCGGACGCTCCCGCGCCGGCCGCACCACCCGCAGCACCACCGGCTCCGGCAGCGCCGGCAGCGCCACCGGCCGCGCCGGCTCCCGCGGCGGAGGCCAACGCCACCGAGGACACCCAGGTCGTCGACGTCTCCGCCAACGGCACGGCGGCCGCCGACGACGCGGCCACCGTCCGGAACGAGCCACCGGCCGAGGACCCGGACAAGACCGCCACCGTGTCCGCCGCGACCGTGGCCGCGTCGGGCCAGCGGCTGCCCACCTTCCCGCCGCGGCCGACCCCGGCCGGCCCGCCCCCGCCCACGACCGGCCTGCAGCCACCCGCGCCGTGGTCCGGGCAGGTGCTCGGCGAGGAGGTCTTCGCCGACGCCAAGCCGCGCCGGGGTGGCGCGCGCGCCGCGCTCATCGCCGTGGCGCTCGTGGTGGTGCTCGCCGTCGCGGGCGGTGCGGTCTGGTTATTCGTGCTCCGCACCGACACCCCGCAGGCCCAGCAGTCGGACAACCCGCCGAACCCGGGCCCGTCCGAGGCTCCCTCGAACCAGGCGCCCTCGAACCAGGCGCCGTCCAGCCAGACGCAGCCGAGCCTCGACCCCAACGCACCGCCAGCGGCGGTGGCCGACGCGCTCAAGCCCCTGCCCGGCGCGGCCGACCCGAACAGCGGCACGATCACCGCCCAGCGCGCCGGCGGGCTCAAGCTGGTGGCCCTGGACGAGGTAAAGCTCGCCACCGACCACCGCGTCAGCGACGTGATCTTCCGCGGCTCCACCAACGGCAACGTGGGCAACGCGCTGCTCGTGTTCACCACCCCGGACGCGGGGACGGCCGGCCAGCTGACCGACGCCGAGCGGGGCTTCCTGCGCCGCAGCGGGTTCACCGACGGCGACAAGCTGGCAGGCGGCCCGCAGATCCTGCAGCGCAGCGACAACGGCCGCACCGTGTACCGGGTCGTCTACACGTCCGGCAGGTACACCGTGCGCCTCGGCGTGGCCCAGCGCGAGGCCGACCCCGGCCAGCTCCGCAAGGACCTGGAGGCCCTGGTGACGACGGTGACCGCGGTCCTGCCGGTCTCCTGACCCGGTCAGCTCGTGGCGGGCGCCGGCTGCGGCGAGCCGACCGCCGGCAGCTCCTCGGTCGGCTCGGAACCGGGTGGCGCGCCCGCGGCGGGCTCCTCGCGGGGGACGGCGGCGGGCTTGCGGCGCCTGATCAGCACGTGGCGCAGCTTCATCGCCTGCTTCTCCACCACGTGCCAGGACACCAGCCCCGCCACCAGCGCGACCGGCACGGCCGCCGCGGCCACCAGCCACGGCGTCCGCAGCCCCAGGAACAGCAACGTCTGCAGGACCACGAACCCGTAGAGGTAGACGCCGTAGTTGGCGACGGTGAGCCAGCCCGGCAGCCACAGCCGGCGGGGCAGCAGGTGGCCGATCGCGATCACGAGGTAGGGCAACGTGAAGATGCGCGCCACCTCGACCATCGCCGAGGAGTAGAGCGTGAAGTCGATGCCCACGCACAGCAGCACCCCGAACCAGCTCAGCCGGATCCGGTCGCGGTAGAGCCAGATCGCCGCGCCGGCCGCGTACATCCCCAGGTACTGCAGCAGCGGGAAGATCGGCACCATCAGCAGCACCGGCGGCAACGTGAGCTGGTTGATGGACATCCGCTGCAGCAGCACCGCCATCGCCAGCGCGAACACCACCATGACGAACCGGTAGCGGCTGAACGTGATGAGCAGGCCCAGCACCGCGATCAGGGCGTAGCCGAGGAACTCGACCGGCAGGCTCCACAGTGACCCGTTGATCGCCGAGGGGTACGGGTTGTCCGCGAACACGCCGGGCAGGACGTACTGCTGCGGGAACAGCAGCAGGTTGTCGCCGAGGTAGCTCCAGGTGGCCGGGTGGGCCAGGTACGCGCGCTTGCCGAGGGTGGTCACCAGCGGGCCGAGCACGAGGGCGGACAGGCCGAGCACGACCACCAGCCCGGGCATGATCCGCAGCAGCCGGCGGACCCAGAACCGGTAGAGGTTGGGGTCGCGCTGCCAGCTGCGCATGATGAAGTAGCCGGACAGGCCCATGAACGCGCCCACCGACACCGCGCCGAGGTCCACTCCGGACTTGACCGGCATGAAGCTGTTGCCGATGCCGGTGAGCACCGGCGTGTGGTCGGCCACCACGATGAACGCGAAGACCAGGCGCAGCGTCCCGTAGCCGTCGCCGGATCTCGCGCCGGCTCTGCCGCCGGAACTGGTGTCCCCGTCCGGCGCCGCGCGCCGGCCACCACCCTCGGTCGTCATCTACCGGGCTCCTCCTGCCGACTGGGCCGACCTACGAAGGCCGGCCGCGCCGTAGCATAGGCGGCGCCGTCCGGCCACTCGGAAGCCAGCGCTAGCCGACCGGCGGTCGCGCGGGCGCCGGCGCCCCGGGCGCGGTCACCGGCAGCTCCACGGTCGGCGGGTCGTATCCCGGCACCACCGGGATGCGCTCGGTGCGCGGCTCGGACCCGGAACGGCGTTCCGTGAGCGCGGTCCGCAGGCGCAGGCCGTGCTTCTCCACCAGGTGCCAGGACCCCAGGCCCAGCACGAGCGCGATCGGCACGCCCAGCCCGATGACCTGCCACGGGTTGCCGACGCCGAGGTAGGCCAAGGTCTGCTCGACCGGGAAGCCGTAGAGGAACACGCCGAAGCTCGCCACGGTGAGCCAGTTCGGCAGGCACAGCCAGCGCGGCAGCTTGGTGCCGATCGTCAGCACCGCGTAGGGCACGGTGACCGCGCGGGTGATGTCCGCAATCGGGCCGGGGTACACGAGGACCTCGATCACCACGCAGGCCGCCACGCCCCACCAGGACAGCGGGATCCTGTCCCGGTAGAGCCACGCCGCGATGCCCATCGCGTAGATCGCCAGGTACTGCAGCAGCGGGTTGGTGAGCAGCATCAGCATGGTCACCGGCAGGTCCACCAGGCCGTTGACGTGGAGCACGAGCAGCGTCCCGAAGGGCACCGCGACCAGGAAGATCAGGTAGCGCCGCCGGTTGATGCCGAGCAGGCCGACCAGGGTGACCATCGCGTAGCCGAGGACCTCGACCGGCAGGCACCACAGCGAGCCGTTGACCGCCGCCGGGTACGGGTTGTCCGCGAACACGCCGGGCAGCACGTACTGCTGGGGGAACAGCAGCGTGTTGTGGGTGAGGAAGGTCCACGTGCCCGGGTCGGTGAAGTACGCGCCCGGGCTCAGCGTGGTGACCAGCGGGCCCAGCACCAGCGCGCACAGCACCAGCACCGCGACGAGCCCCGGCATGATCCGCAGCGCCCGGCGCACCCAGAACCGGACCAGGTTCGGGTCCCGCTCCCAGGTCTTCATCACGAAGAACCCGCTCATCGCCATGAACGCGGCGACGGTGAGCGTGCCGTAGTGGTACCAGTGCTGACCCCAGCCCCAGCCGTCGTAGTCACCGGTGATCGGCATGGCGTGGAAGCCGATCACCCCGCACGCGATGACGAGCCGCAGGGTGCCGAAGCCGTCCGCGGTCCGGCGTGCCGGGTCCACGCGATGACTGGCGCCCCGATCGGCCATGTGTACCCCCCTCCCGCCCTGCTTGCGGGCGGCAGACCGAAAGTAGGATAGTCACCGGCGCTCGTGCCATACGGGGGCAGGCGTTCGTCCGTGCCTATGAAACTTTCTCTAGGAGGCTGTTCAGGTGACCTGGCAGGAGGAGCTGAGCCAGCTTGACGGTGCGCTCGCATCTGGCCAGATCTCGGCGGACGACTACCGGCGCGAACGAGAGCGGATCCTCGCCGTGGCCACCGGTGGCGCGCCCCAGCAGGGGCCGCAGCAGACGCCGCAGACGCCGGGCCCACAGACACCGGGCCAGGGCACCCCTGCCCCGGTGAACCGCGGGCAGGGCGCGTTCCCGCCGCCGTTCAAGTGGACCACCGAGCGGCCCAACGAGAACGCCCAGCAGGCCGGTGGCGAGGACCGCACCCAGGCCGTGCCGAACACGCCGAACGCGGACAAGACCCAGGTGGTCTCGAACTCCGCGGACAGCACCCAGATCGTCGACATGAACCAGCAGGGCGGCCCTGGCTTCGGCGACCGCACCCAGGTCGTGCAGCCGGTCTCGCCGCCGCCGGGCATGCCGGTGCAGCAGTGGCCGCCGCAGCAGCAGCCGCCCCCGCCCGGCCACTGGGGTCCGCAGCAGAACCAGCCGCCGTGGGAGGACCAGGACGAGCTGGTCTCCCCGTGGGCCGGCTACCAGGCGCAGGGCTCGGAGCTGTTCGAGAGCGACAAGCCCAGCGGCAAGGGCAAGATGTTCGCGATCATCGGCGTGGTCGTGCTCCTGCTCCTCATCGCCGGCGGGGTGCTTTACCTCACCGTGCTGAAGAAGGACAACACCGCCCAGCCCAACGACCAGCAGCAGCAGACCTCCGAGGCGCCGCCGTCCACGTCGCAGAAGCCGGAGCCGTTCGGCCCGCTCTTCGTCCCGGACGGCACCACGTCCGGCGGCAAGACCTACACCGCCGCCGAGCTGGAGACGTCCAAGGCGCTGCCCACGCCGGACCTGGTGCTGCTCAAGCAGGCCGGGCTCAGCGAGGCGCGCTCGGTGATCGTCGTCAACGAGTCCACCACGATCAGCATGTGGTCCTTCGCCACCGGCGACCCGGCCGCGCTCGTCGGCGCCATCACCACCGACCAGGCCCGGTTCGGGTTCAAGGAGGCGCCGGAGGCCGCGCAGAACGGCGTCAAGGTGTACTCCTCGGAGCAGAAGAGCGCGAGCCGCACGGTGTACGTCTACCGCGCGCACTACAGCGACGGCGACAACGTCATCCGGGTGGAGGCGTTCGACCCCGACCAGGCCAAGGCCAAGGCACAGTTCGACGCCGCGTTGGCGGCCCAGCTCGAGCTCACCCCGCCGAAGTAGCCGCGCCGGATGTCGGAAACGGTGGCGGCGGTGCCCGCACGGTCGGTGGACGACGCGACGCCCACGTCGGTCCGGGTGGCGGTCGTGCTCTACGAGAACGCGCTGGACGAGACGTGGCGCTGCCTGCGGTCGCTGGTGCGCAGCATCGAGCGGGCCGGCGAGGACTCGCCGGTCGCGCCGAACGTGGTCGCCATCGGCATCGGCGACTGCTCCGGCGGCCCGATGCTCACCGATGCCGATCTGGCCGCGCTGCGCTCGCTCGCCGAGCACCGGGCGGAGGTCGACTACACCTGGTTCGGCCGCAACCTCGGGCACAGCGCCGGCTGCAACGCGCTGGCAAAGGACGCCCCCGAGGACGCGCTGCTGTTCCTCAACCCGGACTGCTACGTCTCGCCGCGGATGATCGGCCGGCTGCTGTCGGCCATGCGCGACCCGCTGGTGGCCGCGGTCGACGCGCGGCAGATCCCGTGCGAGCACCCGAAGTGGTTCGACCCGGTGACGGGCGAGCAGAGCTGGGCCAGCGGCGCCTGCCTGCTGGTGCGCACCCCGTGGTTCCGCGAGGCCGGCGGCTTCGACGCCGACGCGTTTCCGTCCTACGTCAACGACGTCGACCTGAGCTGGCGGCTGCGGCTGGCCGGCGGGCGCGTCGTGCACCAGCCCAACGCCGTGGTGTTCCACGACAAGCGGCTGGTCGCCGGGGCCGGCGTGCGGCCCACCCAGATCGAGCTGTACGAGGGGCTGCTCGGCCGGCTGCTGCTGGCCACCCGGTACGAGCGCACCGACGTCGTCGAGGACACGATCGAGCTGGTGGGTGCGCACGGCAGCACCGAGCAGCAGCGCGCGGTGGCCGAGTTCGAACGCCGTCGCAAGCACTGCGAGCTGCCGGCCACCCTGCCGGGCGCGGACCGGGTCGCCGAGTTCCTCGACGGCGAGTACGGCCGGCGCCGATTCTAAGGACCACCAGGTGAGCAACTACGAGTTCGAATTCACCGAGCGCGGCCCGTACGGCGCCGCGGTCCGGCTGCTCGGTGACACCGACCTGCACGACAAGGTGGTGCTCGACCTCGGCTGCGGCTCGGCGGCGGTGGCCACCCCGATCGGCCGGCTCGGCGCGCACTACGTCGGGCTGGACTACGACGCCGACTCCGTCGCCAAGCTCGCCGACCAGGGCTTCGAGGCCCACCAGGTCGACCTGACGGCCGGGTCGCTCCCGGCCACGCTGCGCACGATCATCGCCGGCCGGCCGGTGGCCGCGGTGCTGTGCCTGGACGTGCTCGAGCACGTCACCGAGCCGGCGCTCGTGCTGGCCGCGCTCGCCGAGGTCACCGGCGCCCATCCGGGCGTCGAGCTGGTGGTGAGCATCCCCAACATCGCCCACCGCGACATCGCCCGGCGGCTGCTCGTCGGCGAGTGGGAGACCACCGACTCCGGCCTGCTGGACCGCACCCACCTGCGGTTCTTCACCGACACCACGCTCACCGAGCTCATGGCCGGCACCGGCTGGTACGAGTCGGCCCGGCTGGACTTCCCGCTCGAGGAGTCCGACCAGCACCGCGCCGGCCACCCGGTGTTCGAGCCGGCCACCAACCTGGGCGGGTTCCTCGACCAGGTGCGGCGGGGCGCGGACGGGTTCGGCGCGGTCAACCAGTTCGTCCGCCGCTACCACCGCGGCTCGCCCCGGCGGGTCGAGCCCGCGCCGGACGGGGACGCGCCGTTCGTCAGCATCGTGCTGCGCACCCAGGGCCGGCGCCCGGAGACCCTCACCGACGTGCTGTGCTGCCTCGCCGCGCAGACCTGCCTCGACTTCGAGGTGGTGCTGGTCGTGCACGACTCGACCATGGCCACGCCGGTGCGGGAGCTGGTCGACGAGTTCGAGACCAACATCGCCCACCGGGTCCGGGTGGTGTCCTGCGACGGCGGCACCCGCGGCCGGCCGGCCAACGTCGGGCTGCGCGAGGCCACCGGGGAGTACCTCGTCTTCGTCGACGACGACGATCTCGTCACCGCCGACTGGGTCGAGAACATCCGCACCAACGCGCGCACGCATCGCGGCATGATCGTGCGCTGGTGGGCCGCCGAGCAGCAGCGCCGGCACGGCCGGGGCGACGAGCTGGCCGACCACCTGGCCACCAGCCCGCTCACGCCCACCTACGCCACCCGGTTCGACCTGGTCCGCCACATCCGGCAGAACGAGACGCCGTTCCACTGCTTCGCCTTCCCGCGGACGCTGGTCGAGCTGGGCTTCGCGTTCGACGAGACGCTGACCGTGTGCGAGGACTGGCAGTTCCTGGTGCGGGCCGCGTCGGTGTGCGGGGTGTACGACACCGACCGGATGACCTGCGTCTACAACAAGTGGGCGGACAACACGTCGGCGCAGGCCGCGTCGGCGGAGGAGTGGTTCGCGATGCGCTCGGTGGCCCACATCGGGCTGGACGAGCGGCCGTTGCTGCTGCCGCCGGGCTCGGTGCGCGCGCTCGACAGGACACTCGAGACGGTCGAGAAGCAGGAGCGCTGGATCGCCCAGCTCGAGGCCGACCTGGCGCAGGCGCGGCAGACCCTGGCCGACACCCAGCAGGTGTCGAGCAACGCCCACCACGCGCTGACCGAGCTGCGCTCGTCCACGTCGTGGAAGGTCAGCGCGCCGGTGCGGCTGATGGGCTCCGCGGGCCGCAAGGTCTTCGGCCGGCTGCGCCGCCGCTGACCGCGGTCAGCGCGGGCGGCGGCCCAGCTCGTCGCCGATCGCGTCGATGGTCTTCTTGTCCAGCAACGGGTTGATGCCACCCAGCAGGCTGCGCTCGGCCGCCTCGAAGACCACGACGTCCTTGTCGGCGAACATCGGGCCGATCGCGAGCGGGTCGACGCCGATGGTGTCGCTGTGGATCGCGGTCAGGTTGTGGAACGTGCCAGCCAGGTAGGGCGTGGCGAGCAGGGTGAACGAGTCGGCGACCACGCCCACCGACGGCGCCACCACGCCCTTGCCCGGCGCCTGGGTGAGGTGCAGCGGCTCGCGGAAGCCGGTGTCCACCGCCCGGCTGCGCACCGTCTTGCCGTCCGGCGCGAGGTTGTAGGTCTGCATCGGGAACTCGGCCTTGCGGCCCACCAGCGGCGGCAGGTCGCCGTCGCGCTTGACGACGTCGGCCGGGGTCGCCTTCCACGACGCGGTGACGCCGGGCTCGACCTCCTCGGCGATCAGCCGGGTCATCGCGAGGCCGCCCTCGTAGGTCCAGTGCGTGTCCACCTTGGGGTAGATCGGCGCGCCCCGCCGGACGGCGGCCGCCTCGAGGTCCGGGCGGATGTCCGTGGCACCCGCGTCGCCGATCACCCGCCGCCAGAACGCGGTGCGGGCCTGGTCGGCGCACTTCGCGCCGACGTAGCCCGTCGGCAGGTACTCGGGCACCATCGTCGACTTGTCCGGCGCCACGATGAGCACGAACTCCCGGCCGGAGGACTCGACTGCCTCGCGCAGCCGCCGCAGCGAGCCGATGACCTCGTCCAGCGACCGCTCGGGCAGGCAGGCGCCCAGCATGTCGTAGCCCAGGTAGAGCCAGTCGTCGCTGCCCTCGATGACGCGTGGGAAGCCGGCCTCACGCATCCGCTGGCGGTCCTGCTCGCTGGGGTCGGGCGGCGCCACGGGACCCTGGGCCGGACCCTTCTCCTGCCCCTGGCCGAGCGCGGGCGGCTCGCCGAACACCCCGCGGCTGACCCCGTCGGCGATGTCGAGCGCCTGCTGGCGCAGCGGTAGGTGGTCGGTGGCCCACGGCGTCCACTTGGTGAACATCCCCCACCCGTCGGCCGGCGTGGGGAAGTCGGCGAGCTGGTGGTTCTCGATGGCCGGCGGGCGCACGCCGAGGACGAGCAGGAGCAGCGGGGTGAAGAAGAAGACGGCCGCCGAGACGAGCGCGGTGCGCTGCCGCGTCCCGTGCCGCGGGCGGTAGAGCGCGTGCTCGGTGGGCAGCTGGGACTCGTGCACGGGAGGGAGCAGACCGGCCGACTCGGCACGCCGTCTGTCGTCGGTCTGGGCGCTCACCCGGCCAGCATA
>NZ_DASWSJ010000268.1:0-33826 GCF_036402745.1 Actinophytocola sp.
GCCTGCCGGGCGCCCGTCATCGGTGCCTGTCATCGGTGCCCGTCATCGGTGGGCGGTCCTCGCGGGACCGGCCGGGGCGCTCCCGCACCCGGTCCGGGATCGTGACCAGGCCGAGCTGGATGCCGGCGGTGGCCGCGGCCAGGGAGAACCGGCCCGCGGCCCGCTGGGCGTCGAGCCGTCTGGCGAACCCGGACGCGGAGATCGCGACCGGTCCCTCGCTGCCGTGCAGGCGCCAGTACCACTGCCGGTCGTCGGCCACGAAGTAGGAGAACTCCGCGTCGGCGGCGAGCTCGCGCGCATGCTCGGCGGCGAGCACGGCCCGGCGAATGGTCGGTTCGCCCCGGTCCGCGGCGCCGATCAGCCGGTTGTTGCCGCCGAGCAGCATCCAGCAGTAGGACTCGTCGGGTAATCGTCGGAACCGGAACCGGGGGGACAAGCCGCCTCCATCCGTGGATTTGGGACAAATCAGCAGACGGGATGGTGATTTCCCGTTCACCGGGTCTATCGGTCCGGGAACCAACCAAGGTGGACATCGCGGTGAACCAGACACGCCGACGAGGTGAACCAGGCGCAACCGGTTATCAGGAGCCCCGCTGCCCGTCCGAGTCCCCGCAGCTCGACCGCCAAGTTCCAAACCGGACGGTCTGTTTTGCTCGGCCGCCGGTATTCACCTGCAGTTCACCGGTTCGGCGACGGTTGCGCACCTGGGCCACACCGGGTCGGGACATGCTCGGGCCGCCGATGAGGATCGTTCAGCTCGCCAACTTCTACAGCCCCATCTCCGGTGGGCTGCGCACCGTCGTGGACACGCTGGGCCGTGGGTATGCGGCCCTCGGGCACGAGCGGGTCCTGGTCGTGCCCGGGCAGAAGGCGGGCCGGGCGCGCACCGACTCCGGCCTCGTGATCACCGTGCCGGGAGTGCCGGTCGGCGGCGGGTACCGGGTGATGCCGCGGTCCCGGGCCGTGCTGCGGCTGCTCGACGCGCTGGCGGTCGGCCGCGCGAAGATGTCGGTCGAGGTCTCGGACAAGACGACGCTGCTGGCGGCCGGGGCGTGGGCGCGCGAGCGCGGCGTCGGGACCGTGCTGTTCTCCCACGAGCGGCTGGACCGCTGGATCGCCGCGCGGATGCCGCGGCTGTGGACCTACGGCGCCGCGCTGCTGGTGCCCGCCGTGCGGAGCTGGAACCGCGGGATAGCAACGAAGTTCGACACGGTCGTGGTCACCTCCGGGTACGCCGAGCGCGAGTTCGCGGGCCTGGAGGTGGCGCTGCGCCGGGTCCCGCTGGGCGTCGACCTGTCGACCTTCCGCCCGGTGGTGCGGGGGGCGGCGCCGGGCCCGGCCCGCCTGGTCTACGCCGGCCGGCTGTCCCCGGAGAAGAACCCGGCCGCGGTCCTGGGCGCGATGCGCGTGCTGGACTCGGCGGGGACGCCGGTCCAGCTGGACGTGTACGGCGACGGGCCGGCCCTGTCGTCGCTGCAGAAGCTGGCCCGCGACCTGCCGGTGACCTTCCACGGCTACGTCGGCGACCGCCGCGAGCTGGCCGGCGCGCTGTCCCGCGCGGACGTGGCGTTCGCGCCCAGCGTGGCGGAGACGTTCGGACTGTCCATCCTGGAGGCGATGGCCTGCGGGACCCCGGTGGTCACGTCCGTCACCGGCGGCGCCCCCGAGCTGCTGGCCCCCGGCGCGGGTGTCGCGGTGCCGGCCACGCCGGACGGCCTGGCGGCCGGGGTGATGGAGATCCTGTCCTGGCCGGCCCCGCTCCGGCGGGAGGCGGCCAGACGCAGGGCCGAGGAGTTCCCGTGGTCGGCGACGATCACCGCGATGCTGGACCTGCACGCCTCCGCGGCGGGCTGACCACACGCTCGAGTGGACCCGGTGCGAATGGACCGTTCGGACGGCCGGGGTCGCCCGGTCCACATACCGGGCGGCACCGACAGTTCTGGTCGCGTCAGCGGGTGCCGCGCAGCAGCGCCGCCAGGGCGTACGGCACCAGGTCGCGGCCGCGGCGGCACAGCCACGGCAGGCCCTTGAACACCAGCCACACCCAGTGCGCGAACCGCCCCGCCGACCGGCCACCGGCGCAGTCCAGCGACACCTCGCCCGGCACCACCGCGCCGGCCTCCGCGAGCCGTACCGCGATAGCGCGGGCCAGCAGGCGGTGGCCCAGCTCCGACGGGTGCAGCCGGTCGATCGCCCAGGCCGCCGGCAGGTAGATATCGGGCAGCTGACCCAGGTCCACCACCGCGGCCTCGTGCCGGGCCGCCACCGCGTCGAGCACCTCGTTGAGCGCGGCGATCCGCGCGGCGAGCGCCCGCTTGAGGAACTCCGGCAGCGGGAAGACCCGGTGATGCTCGTGGTACCGGACGGTGATCACCAGCGCGCCGGCCGACTTCAGCGCGGACACCACCTGGCTCAGATCGTCGAGCAACCGCACCGGGTCGAAGTCCGAGCGCATCGTGTCGTTCATCCCGACCAGCACCACGGCCACGTCCGGCCGCGCCCGCAACGCCGCCGGCAGCTGGAGCTCACGCACTCCACCCACCCGCGACCCACTGATCGCCAGGTTGGTGAGCCGCGCCGCACCCAACGCGTCGGCGAGCAACGGCGCGAAGCCGCGCCAACCACCATTCTGTGCGGGATCACCGATCCCGACCCCGACCGAGTCGCCGAGGACCGCGACCGCCTGGACCGAACCGGCCACCCGCGCCACGTCTACCAGCACGGATGCAGGGTCCCTGACGGAGTCGCACAGGCGATGTGCATACGGTGAGCACCCGCTGACGTCTGGGCGAAATCTCCAGTGCGCGCGTTACCGTCCTATTGAGAAAGCCGCCCTGGCCGGTCGCGCCGGTGACCTCCGCTCGAGACGCCGCTGTCGGGGGGCGCGGGTAGGGTGCTGGTCCATGTCTACGGATGCGCCCGAGCCCGATCGAGCGGCGGACGAGGCGCGTCGGCTCAAGTTGTACGCCTACCTGGATGCGCGGGAGCACCGGCGCACCTACCTGGCCATCATGCGGCTCTTCGCCTCGACCCTGCTCGCCGACCTCTCCGCCGGGGAGGTCTCCGCGGCGGTCGCCCGCGCCGAGCGGCGGGGTGAGGTGGCCGACGGCGAGTCCCGCGTCGAGACCGTCATCGCGCGGCTCAAGCAGCTCGTCGAGTGGGGCAACCTCGTCCCCGGCCGGCGCGAGGTCGTCGCCTCGAGCATCGCCGAGTTCCAGCACGGCAGCGTCCGCTACCAGGTCAGCAAGCTCGGCGTCCGCGTCCAGCGCTCCGTCGACGAGTTGCTGCGCACCGCCGAGGGCGCCCGCGAGGTCTCCCGCGAGCTCCTCCCCGCCATCTCCCACGGTCTCGACGAGTTGCTGACGCGCCTGTCGAAGGCCAGCCTCGAGCATGGCCGCGACCCGCACGGCAAGGCCACCCAGCGCGCCGTCGAGCGACTCGCCGAGCAGGTCACCACCCTGTTCCTCCAGCACGGCGAGCTCGCCGCCACGGTCCGCGACTTCTACGCCTACCTCGGCCAGGTGGTCACCCGCTACCACCTCATGGCCGACGAGATCTCCGGCTTCCGCAACCTCCTCGTCGAGTACATCCAGATGGTCGTCGAGGACGTCCTGCGCTACACCCCCACCATCGCCGCGGTCCTCACCCGCACGGAGTTCGGCGGCGCCGTCCGCCGGCTCCTCGAGCTGCTCACCCCGGCCGGCTCGCTCGGCGCCGACCTCGAGCGCGCCCGCGGCCGCCGCAGCGAGGACTGGACCGAGCTCACCGACTGGTTCGTCGACCGCCCGGGACGCCCCAGCCAGGTCACGGCCCTCCGCGAGGCCACCGCGCGGGCCATCGGCACGCTGCTCGCCACCGTCAAGCGCGCCACCTCCGGCGGCGGCCCCGAACCCGGCCGGCGGGCGGAGCTGTCGACCCTCGCCACGTGGTTCGACGAGGCCACCCCCGACCAGGCGCACACCCTCGCGGCCGCCGCGTTCGGCCTCTACAGCGCACGCAACCTCCTGCCCGCACCCGAGCACGACGGCGACGACGAGCGCACCCCGTGGGCCGACGGCCCGGTCCTCGACATCACCGTCAGCGTCCGCGGCCGGGGCGACCGCAGCGCCCGCGGCCGCACCTCCCGCATCCTCGACGACCCGCTCGGCCGCGAGCAGCTCCTGGCCGAGGCCCGCGACGCCGACGCCCGGCACGCCGACGCACTCGCCGAGCTGGCCGCCGCGGGGGGCCGCCTCGACGAGGTCACCCTCTCCCCCGGCGCGCTCGGCACGCTGTGCGGGCTGCTCACCGACGCCATGGCCCAGCGCGAGCGCGCCACCGACGCCGGCGAGTCCGGCGACCCCGTCGGCGGCCTGCGCCTCACCATCCGGCCGGAAGCGGGCCGCACCCAGACCATCCGCACCACCGGGGGCGTGCTGCGGCTCCAGGACACGACGGTCGAGGTCTCCGCGTGAACGAGCTTGCGAGCGAACCAATGTCACAGGGCGACCGCGAGCGGCGGCACCGAGCCTGCGAGGGGCCGTCGTGAGTGCTGAGGTTCTCGATCGTCTCGGCGAGATCGACCAGGCCGACGTCGTGCGCTGCGCCCGGGTGCTGCTGCGCCGCCCGCTGCTGCGGGCCGGCGGGCCCGAGGCCGAGCTCCTCCCGCTGGTCTACCGGCACCGCGCCACGCTCATCGAGCTGTTCGCCGGCGTCCTCGGCTACCGGCTCGTCGTCGAGCGCCGGTTCGCCCGCCTCTACAAGGCCGGCCCCGGCGCCGACCCCACCCGCGGCGAGCCGACGCTGACCCCGCGCGGCTACGCCTACCTCGCGCTGGCCCTCGCCGCGCTCACCACGGTCGGCCAGCAGACGCTGCTGTCCCGCCTGGTCACCGACATCCGCTCGGCCGCGACCCAGGCCGGCATCGAGGTCACCGACGACCTCGGCGACCTGCGGGCCATCGCGGCCGCGCTGCGCCACCTGGTCTCGCTCGGCGTCCTCACCGAGACCGAGGGCACCGTCACGGGCCTGTCCGACAGCAGCGCGGAGGCCCTGCTCACCATCGACACCTCGCTCCTGGGCCAGCTGGTCACCGGGCCGATCGGGTCCGCCCGCAGCGCCACCGAGCTGGTCGCGCTCGCCACCCGGCCCGGCCCGCGCGGCGTCGAGCACATGGTGCGCCGCCGGCTCGTCGAGCACCCGGTCACCCACTACGCCGACCTCACCGAGGAGGAGGCCGCGTGGCTGCGCCGCCGCGCGCGGTCGGAGTCGCGGCTGCTGGAGCGCTGCTTCGGGCTCGCCACCGAGTCGCGGCTGGAGGGCATCGCGGTCACCGACCCGGAGGACTACCTCACCGACCTCGCGTTCCCGGGCCAGTCGACGGTGTCCCGGATCGCGCTGCTGGCGCTGCCCGAGCTGCTCACCGCGCCGCCGCGCGAGGACGGCTGGGTGCCGGTCGGCATCGAGCGGGTCACCGAGGTCTGCACCGAGCTGGTCGACTCCTACCCGGCGGCGTGGTCCAAGCAGGTGGTCACGAGCGTGCCGCGGCTGGTGGACGACCTGCTGCACCTGCTGCTGGCGCTGGGCCTGGCCCGCCAGGCCGACGGCGGCTGGCTCATCAGCCCGGCCGCGCACCGCTGGCAGCCCGCACCCGACGCCACCCCGCGCCAGCCCGGCGGGGACACCGAGGACGAGCCGGCGCAGGAGCCGCTGCTGCCCGGCTGGTCCTTGTTCGACAGTGACAAAGACGCTGAAAAAGACGCTGACGGGGGAACCTCATGAGGTGGCGGTTGCACCGCGGGGGCATCGTCAACGTCTGGCAGTACTCGGTCGAGGAGTTCGACCTGTCCGGGGGCCGCGCGATCTTCCAGGGCACCAACGGCTCCGGCAAGTCCCGCACGCTCGAGCTGCTGGCGCCGCTGTGCCTCGACGGCGACCTGCACCAGATCGGCTCCAAGGGCTACGACACGGTCAGCATGCGCCGGCTCATGCTCGACGACTACACCGGCGGACCCAACCGCGTCGGCTACGCGTGGATCGAGCTGCGCCGCGTGGTCGGCGGGCGCGCGGAGTACCTCACCTCCGGCATCGGCATCAAGGCCTCCGCCACCTCGCAGCAGATCAACGACTCCTGGCGGTTCGTCACCGAGGCCCGCGTCGGCCACGACTTCGAGCTCGTCGCCGACGGCACCCCGGTCGGCGCCACCGCGCTGCGCGACCTCCTCGGCGCCGACTGCCTGCACGACGAGGAACCGTTCCGCGCCAAGATCTCCGAGCTGGTCTACGGCATCCCGGCGGCCCGCTACGCCGACCTGCTCCATCTACAAAGGACACTGCGCAACCCCGACGTCGGCCTCAAGGTCCTGGAGGGCCAGCTCGAGCAGATCCTGTCCGACTCGCTGCCGCCGCTCGACCCGGCGGTCGTCGACCAGCTCGCCCGGTCGTTCGAGGACCTCGAGTCCATCAGGGACAACATCCGCGCGCTCGCCACGGCCGACACAGCGCTCGGCCGGTTCCTCACCGGCTACGCGGGCTACGCCTACGGCGCGCTGCGCACCGCGGGACGGCGGAGCGCGGACGCGGCCAAGGAGCTGGCCGCCGCGCGCACCGAGATCACCAAACTCGTCACCCGGCTGCGGGACGAGGAGGCCGCGGCGGAGAAGTCCGAGACCGAGGTCGCGCAGCTGGAGGAGCGCGAGATCACCCTCGAGGGCCGCATCGACGACCTCAAGTCGAGCCCGCTCTACGACAGCGTCCGCGACCTCGCCGACCGCAAGCGGGTCGTGTCGGCCGCCCGGCAGGCCGCGGTCAGCGCGCTGCGCCAGCTGCGCACCCAGCGCGACCACACCGAGCAGCTCGTCGACACCGTGCTCGCCGAGCTGGTCCGGTTCGCCGACGACACCGCGCAGGCCACCGAGCTGGCCGCCACCATCCGCGACCGGATGCGCGAGGCCGGCCTCGACCCGGCGCTGTGCCCCGCGGTGCCCGAGGTGCCCGCGCTCGAGGCCACCGAGGTGCACGAGACCGCGCGCGCCACGCTCGACCCCGAGGCGGCGCCGGTCGAGCGCACCCGGCGCATCCCGCCCGTGATCGACCCGGACACCCTGCACGCGGCGCTGCGCACGGCCGCCGAGCAGGCCACCCGCGGTGCGCGCGAGCTGGGCGAGCGGTGCGCGATCACGCTGTCGCTGCTGGAACGCGCCCGCGAGCTGGACGCCGAGAAGCAGGACCTCGGCCGGCGCCAGCAGGAGGCGCGCGCCGCGCTGCTCGCGGCCACCGAGGCGGCGGGGCGGCGCAACGAGTCCGCCCAGCAGCTCGACGACGTCGCGCACACCTGGCACGACCAGGTCACCAAGTGGGCCGCCGGCATCCCGCTGGCCGAGCCCACCACCGAGATCGCGCCACCGTCGCCCGCCACGCTCGTCGCCGACCAGGACGCCGCGCGGCAGGCCACCGAGCGGGCGCACAGCTGGCTCCGCGGCCGGCTGCCCGCCCTGCACGCCGAGGTCGGCCGCACCAAGCACCTCGTCGACGACCTCGACCGCCGGCTCGCCGCCGCCACCGCCGAGCTCACCGCCCTGCGGTCCGGTGTGGACACTCACCCGGACCGGCCGGCGTTCGCCACGGCCGAGCGGGACCCGGCCACCGGCGCGGCGTTCTACCGGCTGGTCGACTTCGCCACCGACGTCGACGGCGTGGCCCGCGCGGGCTGCGAGGCGGCGCTGGAGTCGTCGGGCCTGCTCACCGCGTGGGTCACCGCGGCCGGCACGCTCACCGACGCCGACGCGCCCGAGCTCACCGCGGTGGCCGACACGGACCCCCCGGCAGGCCCGACGCTCGCGACGGTGCTCGTGCCGGCCGTGCCGCCGGACTCCCCCGTGTCGCCGGAGATCGTGGCCCGCCTCCTCGACCGCGTGACGCTGGGCGCGACGGGCGCGGGCCTCGCCGTGTCGACCGACGGCCGCTGGCGGGCCGGTGTGCTCGCGGGCGCGATGACCAAGCCGGCCGCGGAGTTCGTCGGCGCCGGCGCCCGGGAGTCCGCGCGGGAGCGGCGGATCGGCGAGCTGGTCGAGCTCGTCGACCGGCTCACCGGCGAGCGCGACCTGGCCGACGCGGCGCTGGCCACCGCCCGCGAGCAGGCCGCGGCGTGGGAGCGGCACATCGACGACCACCCCGACGACCGCGCGCTGCTCACCGCCCACGTCACGCTGCGCGGTGCCGCTCAGTCGGCCGACGAGGCCGCCGGCCGGGCCATCGCCGGCCGCGAGGCGCACACCGCGGCCGCCGACCGGCACCGTTCCCGCCAGGACGCGTTGATCGCCGACGCGCGAACGGCGGGCCTGGACGCGGCGGTGGACTCGTTGCAGCGAGCCAGAACCTCCGCCCTCGACGCCCGGACGGCCGCCGACCAGCTCGTCACCGCCCTCACCCGGCGCTGCGCGGGCGCGGTCGACACGCTGGCCAAGGCGGTCGGCAACCACCGCCGGGCCGCGGCGGAGCTGGCCGACGTGTCGGCCGGTGCCGAGCGCGCGTGCCTGGACTTCGGCAACGAGTCGGCGGGCTATGCGGAGCGGGTGCGCGCCATCGGCGGCGCGGCCGAGCAGCTCGAGCGCGACCTCGCGTCGGCCGAGGAGGAGCGGGCCGGCGTGCGCCAGCGCCTGCCCGCGGCGCGCCAGCAGGCCACGGACGCGCGGGTCAGGGCAGGGAAGACGCAGACCCAGCTCGACACGAGAGAGGCCCGGCTCGACGAGCTCGTCGAGCGGGAGTCCTTCGCCCAGCGGCGGTTCGGCGACGCCCTGGCCGCCGACGGCGTCTGGCCCGCGGCGGTCGACGCACCGCTGCCGGACGATCCCGCGGAGGCGTTCGCGGTGTTGACGGCGTCGTCCCGCGAGCCGGTGAGCGAGGACGCGGTGCTGGGCAACCTGCAGGCGTTGCAGGCGGCGCTGGCCGGGAGCCACGACATCGTGGCGCAGCGGTCGGCCGACATCCTCACGGTCACGGTCACGGGTGCGCACGGTCCCCAGCCGGTCGCCGTCGCCGCCCGCGAGGTGGCCGGAAGGCTTGCGACGCAACGGGACCTGCTGTCGGAGGAGTACCAGTCGATCTTCGACGCGTTCATGCTCCGAGACCTGGCGGACAAGCTGGCCGCCCAGCTGGCGGTAGCGGACGATCTGTGCCGACGCATGAACGAGACGCTCGACGTCGCCCGCTCGAGCCAGGGCGTCCACGTGCAGTTGGACTGGCAACCGGCCGCGGACCTGGACGACACCATGCGCCAGGCGATGACCCTGATCCGCACCCCGTTCGCCAACCGGGGCCCCGGCGAGGACGAACAGCTCCGCCGGGCCCTGACGGATCGAATCACGACGGAACGCGACGGCCACTCGGGGGACTACGCGGAGGTCCTGGCACGAGCCCTGGACTACCGAAGCTGGTACCGCTTCACCGTCAAGGTCAAGGACGACGGCCCGGACGGCGCCCCCCGAACGAGGCGCATGCGGCAGTTGTCGTCCGGCGAGACGAGGCTCATCTCGTACGTGACGTTGTTCGCGGCAGCGAGCGCCTTCTACGACGCGATAAGCACAGGAGCCGACCTCCCACCGGCGCGCCTGGTGCTGCTGGACGAGGCCTTCGAGCGCCTGGACGAGCCGACGATCGCGAGGATGCTGGGCCTGCTGGTGGACCTGGACATGGACTGGATCATCACGTGGCCGAGCGGCTGGGGCCTGTCGGAGAAGATCCCGAGAATGCACATCTACGACGTGCTGCGCCCCAAGGGCGGAAGGGGCATCGCGTGCACGCACGCGATCTGGACAGGAAACAAGCTGACAGAAGAGAACTAGTCCGCCTCCCCGGGATCAAAAGTGTGCGTTGCGTCCCAGCGAATGGTGCGGGGTATCGAGGTGGGTGGTGGCTGGGTGCCGTCACGGTCCCCTGAGGTTCCGGTGGTCGGCGCAGTCGGCGCAGTCGGCGCGGGACTTCACCCGATGATCTACGGGACAGGCCTTAGCCGAAACCGTCCCCGGGCCGGGCGGCGATGTAGCACGATGATCGGACCAACGGCTCAGGAACACCGTGACAAACCCGACAGCGGACACCACGGCCGCCGCCGAGTCCTGGATGCGGTCCCAGCGGGACCTGCACTTCCTGCTCGAGGAGGCTCTGCAGCACCCCGAGATCGCCGACGCGCTCGACGAGGAGGACATCCCGCTCGACGAGGCACGCGCCACGATCCTCGAGGACCCGACCATCCTGGCGCGGCTGCGCGCCGCCCGGGACTTGGCCGGCGCGCTGCGGACCACCCGCGCCAAGGCCACCGGCTGGGGGCTGGCCAGCAACCGGATGACCCGCTCCCGGCCCGTCAGCCGGATCGCGGTCGCGGCGGCGGCGGTCGTGGTGTACCTGGTGATGCTCGTCGCCTCGTGGTCGGCGATGCCGTGGTGGCTGGACCTGTTCTGCCTCGTCGGCCTCGTCGCCACCGCGGGGGTCGCGGCGGGCTTGGGCGGCGAGGACGCGTGGACCGTGGTCTCGACGGCGCGCAACGCCCGGGACCAGGCCACCTGGCGGCGGTCCGTGCTGGACGAGATCGTGCTGCCGGAGCTGCGCCAGTTCATCGACGACCGGCGCACCCCCAGCTACGGCACGACGCTCACGCTCCGCGGCCTGCACAACCTCTACCAGGACGACGACGAGGCGCCGATCATCATCACCGCGGCCGGCCAGCGGCTGCGGCGCATCCTCGAACGGTCCACCTCGGACGCGGTGGCCATCGCCGGGCACCGCGGTGTCGGCAAGACCACCGCGATCCGGGCGGCGGCCCGCGGCCTGTTCAGCGACCCCGGCGCGGCACCGCCGATGCAGGTGATCGCGTCGGCGCCGTCCCGCTACGAGGCCCGCGACTTCGTCCTGCACCTGCACGCGATGCTCGCCAGACAGGTCATCGAGCTGACCGGCCGGCGACTCGGCAAGACCCCGCCGCCGGAGCACGAGCAGGCCCCGAACCCCCGCGGGCACGTCGAACGCGTGCTGCGCTGGCTCATCCGCAAGCTCGTGGTCCCGGCGCTGCTGGCCGGCATCGCGTTCCTGCTCTGGGACAAGCCGTACCAGCAGTTCCTCGCCGACCTCGCCGACCACGTCACGATGACGCTCGCCGACTTTCCGGCCCACGTACCGGACGTGCTCAACCCGCCCGACGGCACGAGCAACCAGATGCTCGCCCTGCCGCTGCTCATCCTCGCGGTGCTGCCGCTGACCTGGACCGTGGTCGGCCTGGCGGTGTCGCTCCCGTTCCGGCTGCTCGACATCGCGATCGACACCACGCCCACCGGTGACAAGAAGGACCTCGCCGAGCTGCACGCGGCCGCGTTCCACCAGCTCGACCGGATCCGGTTCCTGCAGACCTACACCAGCGGCTGGTCCGGCAAGATCGGCATCCCGCTCGGCAGCAGCGACGTCGGCTGGGCACGCGGGGCGCAGCGGGCCGAGCAGCAGCTCACCCACCCCGAGGTCGTCGAGAAGTTCCGCGAGTTCGCCGGGTGGGCCACGTCGGTACTGACGAGGCAGGGCGCGATCGAGCGCATGGTGATCGCCATCGACGAGCTGGACAAGATCGCCCAGCCGGACAAGGCACACGAGTTCATCAACGACGTCAAGGGAATCTTCGGCATCGAGGGGTGTCTGTTCCTCGTCGCGGTGTCCGACGACGCGATCTCCGCGTTCGAGCGGCGCGGGATCCCCGTGCGGGACGCGTTCGACAGCGCGTTCTCCGAGATGGTCCGGATGGACACGTTCACCCTCGCGGAGAGCCGGCGCTGGATGGGCCGGCGGCTGGTGGGCGTACCGGAGCCGTTCAGCCACCTGTGCCACTGCCTGTCCGGCGGGCTGCCGCGGGACCTGCGGCGCAGCACGATCGACATGATCGACGCGGTGCGGGAGACCGGCTCCACCGACCTGGCGTCGGTCACCGCGGTGATGGTCGGGCGCGAGCTGGACCGCAAGGCACACGCGTTCGCCGCGGCCGCCCGCCAGCTCGACGACGGCCCCGAGCTCACCGCGCACCTGACCGACCTGCTGATGATCACCCGGACCGGCGCGACGGGCGAGCTGGTCGCGCTGTCGGCCCGGCTCGTGCCGCCCGCGGACTCGGCGATGCCGCGGGTCCGCTGGCAGAGCGCGTGCTTCGTGTTGTTCTGCGCCACGGTGATCGAGGTGTTCACCAACGACCTCGCGGAGGCCGACCTGGACAAGGGGGTCGCGCTGCTCGGCACCGCCCGCGCGCAGCTGTCGATCGACCCGCACGTGGCGTGGGAGGTGGTGCGGGAGGTCCGCACCACCTACGGCCTCGCCGACCCGAGCCCGGTCAGAGACCCTGCTGCGCCTCGAGGTTCCGCTGCTCCGCGCCGAGATCCTGCCTGAGCACGTCCAGCCGCTCCAGCCCTTGCCCGGCCGGCGCGATCCCGCCGAGCACCTGTGCCGCCTGCGGGTTCTGCGCCGCCTCCGCGGCCAGTCACGGCCTCGTCGGTTAGGCGGGGGGAAGGCGGCGCGGCGGGCACGACCGGGCGCCCGATCCGTGCGGGAATGTCCGCCCCCAGCCGGTCAGGCGCGCATGACGGTGGCGATCGGGATGCGGGCGGCGCGGATCGCGGGGATCAGGCCGCCCAGCACACCCGCCACCAGGCCCGCGAGAACCCCGGCAACGCCCGCCTGCCACGGGAACGCCACGTTCGCCAGGAAGGGCTCGCGGGAGCCGAACAGGCGGGACGCCGCCTCCAGGCCCAGCGCGCCCGCGCCGATCGCCAGCGCCGCCGTCAGCAGGCCCGTCAGCAGGGTCTCCGCCAGGACGATCCCCGCCAGCAGCAGCCGGGGCGTGCCCACCGCACGGCGCAGGGCGAACTCCTCGATGCGCTCGCCCACCGTGGCCAGGCCGACGTTGAGGATCCCGGCCACGCCGATCAGCAGCACCAGCCCCGCCATGCCGAGGAAGATCCAGCGCATCAGCGACAGCTGGGAGGCCATCTCCTCCAGCGAGTTGATCGTCTCGACGTGCAACTGGTCGGGGTTGGCGTCCGCGGCGGCCAGCCTCGAGCGCAGGACCTGCTCCAGGTCCGCCGCGGTGGGCCGCATCATCAGCTGCACCCCGCCGCCGTAGTTCGGGTCGCTGAGGCTGTCCGCGGGCAGCCAGTTCAACAGCTCGTCGGACCGGACGTAGGCCGCCGGGCCCCAGCCGCCGTCGTCGACCACGCCGATGATCTGGGGGGTCATGTTCGCGATCGCGCCGGTCACCCGCATCTCAGCCGGCACCTGGTACATCGCGAACGCCTCGGCCGCCTTCGTGTTGATCACGATGCGCGGGGCCATCGACGGCGCCGTGTCAAAACGCAGCCACTCGCCCGACTCCTGGCGGAACGGGCGGAACTGGCGGATGTCCCCGGACAGCGCCTGCAGGCTCAGCTCCACGGCCTGCCCCTGCGGCCCCGCCGAGGAACCGCCGACCTCGTGGCACCTCCCGCTCGCGTCACACTCCACATAGGACCCCATGGAGGACGTGCCGCCGCCCTGGTCGACCGGGGCGCCGCCCTCGTTCACCGGGCGCACACCCGGCTCGCCGACGATCGCCTGGGTGGAGGTCATCGCGACCGCGTCCGGGCGGCCGGCGACCGTGTCCATCGCCACCGTCGCCGAGTCCGGGTGCGACGGCAGGTACACCTGCAGCGTGCCGTCCTTGCCGCGGGTCATCTCGATGTCCGACAGCAGCGCCCGCTGCGCGATCACCGACCCGGCCTGCACCGTCACCACCGCGAGCACGCCGAGGAACAGGCTCACCATCGACAGGAACGTGCGCAGCTTGCGGGCCCGGATGCCCTGCCCGCCGATGATCAGCGACGAGCGCAGCCGTCCCGACAGGCGCATCACACGACCACCCCCGCGGGCCGCAGCACGCCGTCGGCCAGGTGCAGGACACGGCCCATCTTCGCCGCGTGGTCACGGTCGTGGGTCACCAGCACGAGCCCGCAGCCGCGGTCGGTCGTCGCGCGCAACGCCTCGACGACCAGGTTGCCCGTCTCGGTGTCCAGCGCGCCGGTCGGCTCGTCGGCCAGCAGGATCCGCGGCTCCCGCACGAGCGCGCGGGCGATCGCGACCCGCTGCTGCTCACCGCCGGAGAGCCGGGGCGGCTTGTGCTTGGCGAGCTGCGCGATGCCGAGCAGGTCGAGCGCGGCCATCGCCTTGGCCCTGCGCTTGCGGCGCGGCAGCCAGCCCTGGCCGTTGACCAGCGCCATCGACACGTTCTGCACCGCGGTGAGGTGCTTGAGGAGAAAGAACCGCTGGAACACGAAGCCGAACTCGGCACTGCGCAGCGCGGCCGCACGCCGCTCCGACAGGCGGGTGATGTCCCGGTCCCCCAGCAGGTACTGGCCGCCGTCGGCGCGATCGAACAGGCCGATGAGGCTCAGCAGCGTGCTCTTGCCGGACCCGGACCGGCCGAGCACGGCGACGCTCTCTCCACTGTGGATGGTCAGGTCGACGCCGGAGAGGATCCTCCGCGCCTCGTCCTGGCCCTTGAGGGTCTTGGTGACACCGGTGAGCCGGATCAGCGGTGTTGTCTCGACGCCGGTCATTTCGACGCCGTGGGCGCCGACGGGTCACCCTGCTGCCGCGGGTCCGGGCCCGGCGGCAGGTCCGGTCCGGGCACGGACAGCGTCTCGTCGCCCTTGAGCCCCGACTTCACCTCGATGACCTTGCCGTCGGTCAGCCCGAGCACGACGTCGACGTCCGTGCGGCCACCGCCGGACCCGACGACCTCGACCTTGCCGCTGCCCTGCTTGCCCGCGACCGCCTCGACCGGCACGACGAGCGCGTTGGTGGCCTTCGCGGTGACGACCTCGAGGGTCACCGACGCGCCGTTGATCAGCTTGACCGACGGCGGCGGCGTGCAGACCAGCCGCAGCCCGGTGGACTCGGAGCCGCCCGGCCCCTCGGCGGGCGGCTCCTGCGTCTGCGTGGGTCCCGCGGGCGGCGGCTGCGCGCCGGACAGCGGCGGCTGCTGCTGGTCGGGCGCGGCAGGCGGTGGGGCGGGCACGGTGCCCGCGGGCAGCGCGGCGATCGTGCCGAGCGCCGTGCAGGCGAACGGGCCGGGCCCGTTGTCGATCTGGGCCTGGATCTGGGTGAGGCCGCCGGCGATCTGGTAGGCCTGCTTGCCGTCGATCTCCGCGACGATGCCGTACCCGGCGAGCTTCGCCGACGCGACCGGCATGCCCGCGGTGACCGTGGCCCGGTCGTCGGCGAGCCGGCCGGCGAACGTCGAGCCCGCGGGCACCTCGACCCAGTGCGGCTCACCATCGGCCCACACCGAGCCCACGCGGGTGGGGCGGGTCGGCGTGCGGGTCGGCTCCTCGACGGTGCGGTAGCGAACCTGGCCGGCGATCGGCGCGACGATCCCGTAGACCGGGTCCATCGTGACCTTGCCGGACAGGCTCACCGTGCTGGTCAGGTCCTGGCGGCTGGGCGTCACCGTGGTCATCGCGGTGCCGCGGGGCGCGAGGTCCGGGGCCTGGGCCGGCGGCTCGCCGGTGCCGCACGCGGCCAGCGCCAGGGATGACGCCACCGATAACGCCACGCCACCGACCGCTGCCAGGAAACGTTTCAACACCCCAGGGCCTCCATCTGGTCAGAACCGAACTTGACCATCTAGACGCCGGGTGGCCCGGCCGCGTTGCCTGGGGCCGGAGAACTCGGGCAATCATCACTGTTCGGGCAGGTCAGACGCCGAGGAGGTCGCGGCCGAAGGCGGCGGCGACCACGAGGAGCAGCAGGAGGGTCATCCAGACCCGCACCACGTGCAGCCGGGTGGTGGCGAGCGGCTCGTCGGGCACCGAGCCGTCGGGGAAGGACAAATGCTCGCGCAGATATTCCCGGTCCATGTGCCGCAAGACGATCGGATAGGTGGAAACCCAGACCACGAAGATCACGAATCCGGCCACGAGCACGCCGTCGCCGAAATCCACCCGGTACTCACCGAGGAAAATCGTCGGCACGAGCGAGACGGCGATGGCGGCGCCGAACAAGATCGACGGAATTCCGGACAGGCCGCGCTGCCGCGCCAGCACCACCAGCAGCAGCGGGACACCGATCACGAACGACCCGAACACCGGGTCCGCGGCAAGCAGAACCACCGCCAGCAGCACGGTCGAGAGCCAGAACAGGCCGAAGACCGCGAGCCGTGACCACGTGTCTTCGAGCTCGACCGGAAGGACCGTCTCGTAGACCTTTCGTACCGGTACGGACACCGTTGTGCACCCCCAGCAGGCACCAGCTCCGCCGGGCAAGGAATTCCATGGACCCGGCGCGAATAAATCGCGCAAGTAGCGTACGAAGCGACGACTACCCACCGCTATGTTGAATACTTGACTCTTCTGGTTCACGAGTTATCGCGTGACCAGATGACGAATTGTTGGACCATTTCGTCGAGGTCCTCTCCCCTCCGCCAGGGCCCGCTTAGCCGCCGATGGCGGGTTGCGCAAGCCGTTGCGGCCAACTTCTCGCCCGCCGTTCCGCGATGTGGACCTGTTTGGCCACAGTCCGGACGCGTCCCAGGATTTACGGGGGGAGCTCGATGAGACGAAGGATGGCGAGATGCGACAGCTGGTCCTGTTAGCCCTGGTGGGGCTGGGCGCCCAACTCGTCGACGGCAGCCTCGGCATGGCCTACGGCGTGACGTCCACGACCCTGCTCCTCGCGATCGGCACGAACCCGGCGGCCGCCTCGGCGACCGTTCACCTGGCGGAGATCGGCACGACGCTCGCGTCGGGGCTCTCGCACTGGCGGTTCGGCAACGTCGACTGGAAGGTCGTCGCGAAGATCGGCATCCCCGGCGCGGTCGGCGCGTTCGCGGGCGCGACGTTCCTGTCCAGCCTGTCCACGGAGGTCGCCGCGCCGGTGATGTCGGTGCTGCTGCTCGTGCTCGGCCTCTACATCCTCATCCGCTTCACGACGCTCGGCCTGCCCCGGCACAACCTCGGCAAGCCGCTGCGCAAGCGCTTCCTCGCCCCGCTCGGCCTGATCGCGGGCTTCGTCGACTCCACCGGGGGCGGCGGCTGGGGCCCGGTCGGCACGCCGGCGATCCTCGCGAGCGGCCGGCTCGAGCCACGCAAGACCATCGGATCCATCGACACCAGCGAGTTCCTGGTCGCGGTCGCGGCGAGCCTCGGCTTCCTGTTCGGCCTCGGCGGAGAGGGCGTCAACTTCTCCTGGGTGCTCGCGCTGCTGATCGGCGGCGTGGTCGCCGCGCCGGTCGCGGCCTGGCTGGTGCGCCACATCCCGCCCCGGGTGCTCGGCTCGGCGGTCGGCGGGCTCATCGTCGTCACCAACGTCCGCACGCTGCTCAAGAGCGACTGGATCGACGCGAGCGACGGCGTGCGCTACCCGGTCTACATCGCGATCTACGTGGTGTGGGCGCTGGCGCTGCTCTACTCGATCCGCCAGTACCGGGCCAACCGCGAGGAGGAGCGGGTCGAGGCGATCGCCGCCGCTGCCGCCAAGCAGGAGGACGACAAGACCGAGGCCACCGCCTGAGCCCACGGCAGTCACCGACGGCCGGCCGCCCCGCGCGGCCGGCCGCCGCGTTTCCCAAGTGGACGGACGGTTCCGCGGGCGTCGGACGGCGGTGTTCTTCCGCGTTCGGCGCGGGTATCCTTCCGGCGCTTCGTTGTCACGGGTCGCGGGGGCGCCCGGTTCACCGTGGAGAGCCGAATGCCGCACGACAGCCTTGACGACCATCCCGACCTGCAGGACTGGTCGCGTACCGAGCGCCGGGCGGTCGCCCAGGCCGAGCGCTCCTCGTTCCTCCGCCGCCACCGGGCCAAGGTGCTGACGCTCGGCCTCATCGTGGTCGTCGCCCTGGCCGCGGTGGTCTACAACGCGGTGAAGCCGCGCGACTCGTCACCCGGGCCCGCGCTCGTGCAGGTCCCGGACACGACGGCCGACCCGAACAAGGGCCCCGCCGTCGACCTGACGCTGCCGTTCGCCGGGACGCCCGCCGCCGAGTGGCCCGACGGCGCGGCCGGCATCGTCGCGCCGGCGCCGGTCGCGGTCGGCGAGTTCACCGCCGAAGAGGTCGCGCGGGCGTACGCGAAGGTGCGCCAGGTGCTGATCACGTCCCGGCTCGACCGCGAGGTCATCGAGGGCCACGACTACGAGCGGTTCCTGACGTTGCTGGCCCCCAAGGCGCAGGCCGACCTGCGGCCCGGCTTCGCCGACGACCTCGGCACGTCCTACAGCTACGCCACCCGCGTCGCCGACGACTACCCGCTGCTGGCGGTGGAGCCGAAGGTGCGGGGCTCGATGTCGGCCAAGCTGGGCAAGGACGGCGCGCTGGTGGTCCACACGAACTACGTGTTCGCCTACGCGTTCGACGCGCTGTCCCCGGAGGAGCTCCAGGGCGCGATGGACATCGTCGCCGTCGACCGGTGGGAGACCGACTACGCGGTCACCGACGAGCGGTGGCCCGCGGACAACCAGGGCATCTGGCTGGCGACGGTGCGGGGCTACGGCTACTCGATCGCCTGCACCGCGTACAAGGAGGGCTCGCTGGCGCCCGCCTACAGCGAGCGCGTCGACAACGCGGCCGACCCCGAGGCGCAGGACCGCTACTTCGACCCGACCAAGCCCCTGCTCACCGACTCGAGCTGCCCCGCCTGACCCCGACCCGACCCCGGTCCGAGCCCCGGCTCGGCACCCATGTGTACTTAGTACGCGCCTGGTGTGTACGTTGTACACATGACAACCAAGGAGCGGCTGGCCGCGGCCGCACGGGGGATCCTGCTCGCGGAGGGGGCCGACGCGGTCAACATGCGGCGGGTGGCCAAGGACGCCGGCCTCTCGACCATGGCCACCTACCGGCACTACCCCAACCGCGAGACGCTGCTGCGCGAGGTCGCCGACGCGTGCTCCACCGAGCTGGCCAAGGACTGGGGCCGGCGCTCGGAGATCACGGACCCCCTCGAGCGGCTCTTCGCGCTGCAGGAGGACCTTCTCGACTTCGCGCTCGGGGCGCCGCACCTCTACACCTTCCTCATGACCGACCGCCGCGAGGACGCGCGGCGGTTCCCCGGCGCCTACCGGGACGGCGCGTCGCCCACGTACGGCCTGGTGGTGATCGCGGTCGAGGAGGCCATGCGGGCGGGGTTGCTCCGCGAGGGCGACCCGCTCGAGGTGACGCTCGCGTTCACCGCGCAGGCCCAAGGCCTCGTGCAGCTTTACCTCGGCGGCCGGATCGGCCTGCCGGAGCCGGAGTTCCGCGCGCTGTGCGCGCGCTCGCTGGGGAGGGTTCTCGATGGCATCAAGGCGTGACCTGGGAGTCGCCGCGGTCGCCACGGCGGCGTCGGCGGTCCTGTTCTTCTTCGGCACCGGGTTCGCGCCGGTCGCGGCGCTGGCCTGGCTCGCGCCGCTGCCGGTGCTGGCCCTCGCGCCGCGGGTGTCCGGCCGGGTCGCGTTCGGCGCCGGCGCGCTCGCCTACCTGCTCGGGTCGGCGGGCACCTGGCCCTACTACCTGGACTCGATCGACGTGCCGCTGCCCGCGGCGCTGTCGATCATCCTCGGCTCCTCGGCGCTGCTCGGGCTCGGCGCGCTGCTCCTGCGGGCCCTCATCGACCGGCCGCTGCTCGCCGCGGTCGCGCCGGGCGCGCTGTGGTGCGGTGCGGTGTACCTGGTCTCGCTGGTCAGCCCGATCGGCATGATGTACCAGCTCGCCACCTCGGTCACCGACCTGCCGGTCGTCACCCAGGTCGCCGCGCTGACCGGCGCCTGGGGCGTGGAGTTCCTGGTGTTGTTCGTGCCGTCGGCGGTCGCCGTGCTCACCGTGGCCGGCGCGCACCGGGCACGCACCGCCGTGGTGGCCGGCCTGGTGGTGGTGGCCACGCTCGGCTTCGGCATCGTGCGGCTCGGCGCCGACGAGCCACCCGGCCGCACGGTCGCGACCGTCGCCGCCAACGAGCCGCACTGGGCCGCCGACGTCGCCGAGCCCGCCGGCCGCGACCTCGTTCAGTCCTATGTGGACCGAATCGCGGCGCTGCCGGACGGGGTGGACCTCGTGGTGCTGCCGGAGGGCAACTTCGCCGCCGACGACGCGAGCCTGCCCGCCCTCGTGGAGCCCATGCGCCGGGTCGCGCGCGGGACCGGCGCGGACATCGTGGCCGGGGTCGTCCTGGGCACCGGCGGCAAGCGGTACAACGTGTCGCTCGCCATCCCCGCGGCCGGCGGCGAGCCGGTCGCCTACCGCAAGTGGCACATCGGCGGGGGTCCGCTGAGCACCGGCGACGAGCTCGGCTTCCTCGACTCCGCCACCGGCCTGCAGAACTGCCTCGACCTGAACTTCCCTGACCCGAGCCGGACCTACGCGCGGGACGGCGCCCGGCTCATGGCGATCCCGGCCGCCGACGGCGACCTCAACGGCTGGCAGCACGCCCGGCAGGGGCTGCTGCGGGGGGTGGAGAACGGGTTCGCCGTGGCGTGGTCGGCCCAGCTCGGCACGTCGCTGCTCGCCGACGGCCACGGCCGCCCGCTCGCCGAGGCCGCGACCATCTCCGGGCCGGGCTTCGCGGTCACCGTCGCCGACGTGCCGGACGGGCCCGGCGCGACCCCGTACAGCCGGCTCGGCGACTGGTTCGCGTGGCTCTGCCTGGCCGTCACGCTGGGTGTCTGCGTGCTCGCGCGAACCCGCGTGGGCAAGCCCACGTGGACTCGGGAGGAACAACAGGTCACGACGCGGTAAACTCGCAGGTCGGCTGAACGCGCGGGGGCGTTCAGCCCCGCTGCGGACCGCATCCGGCGCAGCCACCACGAGTTGGAGGACTCAGTTGCGCCTGCGCCGCGCCGGTGACACTCGATGACCGCCGTGCACTCCGAGCCCGTGCCCGACCTCGCCCTCGACACCCGGCCCGAGGCCCGGTTCGCCACCGGGCCGGCCACGCCGCCGCGCACCCTCGTCGAGGTGCTCGCCGACACCGCGCGCCGCCACCCGCTGGCGCCCGCGCTGGACGACGGCACCACCACGCTCACCTACGCCGAGCTCGGCGAGCAGGTCGACGAGCTGCGCCAGAAGCTCGCCGCGAACGGCGTCGGCGCCGGGGACCGGGTCGGCGTGCGGGTCCCGTCCGGCACGGCCGACCTCTACGTGTCGATCCTCGGCGTCCTCGCGGCCGGCGCGGCCTACGTGCCGGTCGACGCCGACGACCCCGACGAGCGCGCCGAGCTGGTGTTCGGCGAGGCCGCGGTGTGCGCGGTGCTCGGCGCGGGCCGCGCGGTCACCATGCGCGGGGTCGCGGGTGGCCGGCCGGGCGCGCCCGGGCTCGACGACGACGCGTGGGTCATCTTCACCTCCGGCTCCACCGGTGCGCCCAAGGGCGTCGCGGTCAGCCACCGCGCCGCGGCGGCGTTCGTCGACGCCGAGGCGCGGCTGTTCCTGACCGAGGACCCGATCGGGCCGGACGACCGGGTGCTCGCCGGGCTGTCGGTCGCGTTCGACGCCTCCTGCGAGGAGATGTGGCTGGCCTGGCGGCACGGCGCCTGCCTGGTCCCGGCCCCGCGCTGGCTGGTGCGCACCGGCATGGACCTCGGCCCGTGGCTGGTCGAGCAGGAGATCACGGTCGTGTCCACGGTGCCGACCCTCGTCGCGCTGTGGCCGGCCGAGGCGCTCGACGACGTCCGGCTGCTGATCCTCGGCGGCGAGGCGTGCCCGGCGGAGCTGGCCGAGCGGCTCGCGGTGGAGGGCCGCGAGGTCTGGAACACCTACGGCCCCACCGAGACCACCGTCGTGGCCTGCGCCGCGCGGCTCACCGGGAAGGGCCCGGTCCGGATCGGGCTGCCGCTGGACGGCTGGGACCTCACCGTCGTCGACAGCGCGGGCGAGCCGGTGGCCATGGGCGAGTCCGGCGAGCTGGTCATCGGCGGCGTCGGCCTGGCCCGCTACCTCGACCCCGGGAAGGACGCGGCCAAGTACGCGCCGCTGCCCTCGCTGGGCTGGGACCGGGCCTACCGCAGCGGCGACCTCGTCCGCGCGGAGCCCGAGGGCCTCGTGTTCCTCGGCCGCGCCGACGAGCAGGTCAAGCTCGGCGGCCGGCGCATCGAGCTCGGCGAGATCGACGCGGCGCTGCAGGCGCTGCCCGGAGTGGCCGGCGCGGCCGCCGCCGTGCGCACCACCGCGGGCGGCACCCAGCTGCTGGTCGGCTACGTCGTCGCGGACGACTTCGACCACGAGGCCGCGCGGACCAGGCTCGGCGAGGCACTGCCCGCCGCGCTCGTCCCCCGGCTCGCCGTCGTCGACACGCTGCCCACCCGCACGTCCGGCAAGGTCGACCGCGCCGCCCTCCCCTGGCCGCCGCCCGTCACCGGCGAGCAGGAGGCCGTCGAGCTGCACGGCACCCAGGCCTGGCTCGGCGGACTGTGGACCGAGATCCTCGGCAGCGCGCCCACCGGCCCGGACGCCGACTTCTTCGCCAGCGGCGGCGGCAGCCTCGCCGCCGCCCGGCTCGTCTCGCTCGTCCGCGCCGAGTACCCGACGCTCTCGGTGACCGACGTCTACCACCGGCCCACGCTCGGCACGCTCGCCGCACGGCTCGACGCGCTCGCCGGCCACCACCGGCCCACCCGGCCGGTCCGGCCCACCCCGCGGCGGACCGGCCTGCTCCAGACCGCGTTGCTGCTCCCCCTCTACACCCTCGTCGGCCTGCGCTGGACGGTCGCGCTCGCCGCGGTCGACAACGTCCTGTCGGCCGCGCTGCCCTGGCTCCCGACGGTGTCCTGGTGGCTCGTCGGTGCGGGCTGGCTCGTGCTGTTCAGCCCACCCGGCCGGCTCGCGATCTCCGCGGGCGGCGCCCGGCTGCTGCTGCGAGGCGTCAAGCCGGGCGAGTACCCGCGCGGCGGCAGTGTCCACATGCGACTCTGGACGGCCGAGCAGCTCGCCGAGCGCAGCGGGGCCACCGAGCTCACCGGCTCGTGGGTCGTGCACTACGCGCGGGCCCTGGGCGCCCGCCTCGCGCAGGGTGTGGACCTGCACTCGCTGCCGCCGGTCACCGGCCTGCTCAAGCTCGGCAAGGGCGCCGCGATCGAGCCCGAGGTGGACCTGTCCGGCTGGTGGGTCGACGGCGACGTCCTGCGCCTGGGCAAGATCCGGGTCGGCGCGGGGGCCACGGTCGGCGCGCGCAGCACGCTGTTCCCCGGCGCGCGGGTGGGCAAGCGGGCCGAGGTCGCGCCGGGCTCCGGCGTGCGCGGCTCGGTGCCCACCGGCCAGCGCTGGTCGGGCGTGCCGGCCGCCAAGCAGGGCAAGGCGACCCGGCGCTGGCCCACCCAGCGCCCGCCGCGGCCGCGCCGCTGGTCGCTCGCCTACGACGGCACCGCGGTGCTGCTGGGCCTGCTACCGGCGCTCTCCGCGCTGCCCGCGCTCTACCTGCTGGGCCTGTTCCTGCGCGGCGCGCCGACGCTGTCCGCGGCGCTGGGTGACGCGCTGCTCGCGGTGCCGGTCGCCACGCTGGCCTGGCTCGGCACGCACGCGCTGCTGATCCTGGTCGCCGTCCGGCTGCTCGGCCTCGGCCTGCGCGAGGGGCACCACCCGGTGCGCGGCCGGATCGCGTGGCAGGCGTGGGCCACCACGCGGCTCATGGACTCCGCCCGCACGCACCTGTTTCCCTTGTACGCCAGCCTGTTGACGCCGGTGTGGCTGCGTGCGCTCGGCATGCGCGTGGGCCGCGGCGTCGAGGCGTCCACAGTGGTCGCGCTGCCCGCGATGACCACGATCGGCGACGGCGCGTTCCTCGCCGACGACACGATGGTCGCCTCCTACGAGCTTGGCGGCGGCTGGCTGCGGCTCGCGGCCGCGCGGGTCGGCAAGCGCGCGTTCCTCGGCAACTCAGGGATGACCGCGGCCGGCCGGGCCGTGCCCAAGCGCGGGCTCGTCGGCGTGCTGTCGGCCACCCCGAAGCGGGCCAAGACCGGCAGCTCGTACCTCGGCATGCCGCCGATGAAGCTGCCGCGCGCGGCAGAGGGCGGCGACCAGAGCCGGACGTTCGCGCCGCCGCGCCGGCTCGTGGTGGCCCGCGCGCTCGTGGAGCTGTGCCGGGTCGTGCCGGTGATGTGCTCGGTGGCACTGGCCGTGCTGGTGCTCGCCGGGTTCGAGTTGCTGGCCGCGCACGGGTTCTGGCTCGCCGCGCTCGCGAGCGGCGCGCTGCTGCTCGGCGGCGGGCTGGTGGCGGGTGCGCTGGCGGTGGCCGCGAAGTGGGCGCTGGTCGGGCGGTTCCGCGCGAGGGAGTACCCGCTGTGGAGCGGGTTCGTGTGGCGCAACGAGCTCGCGGACACGTTCGTCGAGGTCCTGGCGGTGCCGTGGCTGGTCGGCGGGGTCGGCGGGACACCCGCGATGTCGCTGTGGCTGCGCTCGCTCGGGGCCACGGTCGGGCGGGGCGTGTGGTGCGAGTCGTACTGGCTGCCGGAGGCCGACCTGGTCTCGCTCGGCGACGGCGCCACCGTCAACCGGGGGTGCGTTGTGCAGACCCACCTGTTCCATGATCGGATCTTGCGTATGGACCAGGTGACGTTGGCGGCCGGCGCGACGCTCGGTCCGCACGGGATCGTCCTGCCGGGCACGACGATCGGTGCGCACACGAGCATCGGACCGGCGTCGCTGGTGATGCGCGGGGAGAACGTGCCGGCGGGGACGCGCTGGCTCGGCAACCCGGTCGCGGCCTGGCAGTAAAGACCATGCCGATCCGGGATGCCGACCTGCTGGGGCACGGCAACCGCGGCTACCGCGTGTGGCACTACGACCTCGAGCTGGCGTACAAGCCCTCGACCGGCCGGCTCTCCGGGGTGGCCACGGTGTCCGCGGTGGCCGAGGAGGCGCTGTCCGCGTTCGCGCTCGACCTCGGCCCGTTCACCGTCGACCGGCTCACGGTCGACGGCAAGCCGGCGCGGTGGACCCACCGGGGCGGGAAGCTGCGGGTGCGGATCGGCGCGCCGGTGCCGCGCGGGTCGCTGTTCTCCGTGGAGCTGCGCTACGCCGGGCGGCCGGCCCCGATCCGCACCCGGCACTGGGGCGAGGTGGGCTGGGACGAGCTGACCGACGGCGCGCTCGTGGCGAGCCAGCCGGTGGGCGCGCCGTCGTGGTTCCCGTGCAACGACACGGTGTCCGGCAAGGCCACCTTCCGGATCGGGCTGACCGTGCCCAGCGACTACGCGGTGCTGGTCACCGGCGTGCTCACCGAGCGGTCGTCGTCGGGGAGCACCACGCGGTGGGAGTACGTGCAGGACGCGCCGACCGCGTGCTACCTGGCGACCGTCCAGATCGGACGCTACGAGTCGGAGACGCTGGCGGACGGGCAGTACGCGGCGGTGCCCCGGTCGCTGCTGCGGTCGTTCCGGCACGACTTCGGCCGGCAGCCGTCGATGATGGCGTTGTTCACGGACCTGTTCGGGCCGTACCCGTTCGCCGAGTACGCGGTCGTGGTGACCGAGGACGAGCTCGAGGTGCCGGTGGAGGCCCAGGGGCTGTCGATCTTCGGTGCCAACCACGTCGACGGGCGCCGCGGGTTCGAGCGGCTCGTGGCCCACGAGCTGGCGCACCAGTGGTTCGGCAACAGCGTGGGACTGGCGGACTGGCGCCACATCTGGCTCAACGAGGGCTTCGCCGCGTACGCGGAGTGGCTGTGGTCCGAGCGCTCCGGCGGCCGGCCGGCCGCGGTGCTCGCCGCCGTGGCCCGGTCACACCTCGCGGGCGAGCCGCAGGACCTGGTGATCGGCGATCCCCCGGCCCGGGACATGTTCGACGACCGGGTGTACCAGCGGGGCGCGCTGACCCTGCACGCCCTCCGCGAGTCGGTGGGTGACCGCGCGTTCTTCGCGATCCTGGCCGAGTGGACCGAGACCTACCGGCATGCCACGGCGAGCACCGACGACTTCGTCGCCGTCGCCCAGCGCCACACCGGCACGGATCTCAGGCCGCTGTTCGACGCCTGGTTGTTCGCCGCGCCCCTGCCCTGATGTCACGCCCGCGCCGGATGATCTCCGGGTCGCGCCGGACGAGCTCGGGCTCGATGTCCTCGACGTCGTCCTCGGCCGGCTGGTCGGCGAACTCGGGCTCGCGGAACAGGTTGTCGTACGCGGCCTCGCTGCGGGCGGGCGACGCTTCCTGCGGTTGGTTGACCGGATGGCTGAAGTGCATGCCGTTCGGTTTGGTGTCGGCGATGATCGGTGTCCTTTCGAGACAGTGAGCCGCTGAGCCTCTTGCTCAGCCGGCCTTACTTGCCGGTGCAGACGCAGCCGCGGCCCTGCTGCCCGTTGACGGCGGCGGTGGCGTTGCAGTAGCGGGCAGCGATCGCGTCGTGGTCCGGCCACGGGTGCGGACACACCGCGCACCCGGTGGCCACCTGGCCGTTGGCTTGTGGCCCGGAAACATTCGCGTGCGCGTCGGTTGCTGGCATCTCGCCTGCCCGTCCTAGTGTCGGTGCGGATCAAGCGGTGTCGGACACCGAGAGAATCGCGAATGGTTCGCGCCGCTGGAATCGCGGGTACAACGGTGTGACTGCCGGCGATCCCCCCGCACTGCGCTTACCGTACACCCCGGCCGTGAACGGCGGTTGGTTTTAGCGCTGTGGTGTAGGGTCAGGTTGTCGATGGCACCTCGTATGCTGGCGTTCGAGCCGGTTTCGTCGTCGGCTTGCCCGGTCCGGTCGACCTCTCGACCGGGGAGGAGCGCCGACATGTCGTCGGGCCCGCGAAATCCCTTTTCCGCCCCCGAAGCCGTTTCGGCCGAGCAGTCGCCGCGCACCAGCATGAAGCCGGCAGCGCCCACCACGGGGACCCCGGGATTCGTCGACGGCGCCTGGTGGCCCCGTTCGCGGGACGTGTCCGCCGAGCTGCCGACGCTGCTCCCGGCGTTGGCAGTCCGGCTGGGTCAGCCCCAGCGGATGGCCGACGACGACGGCACCACCACCGTCCTCGCCCGCCGCGCCCCCCGGTCCCGCGACGCGGTGCCCCGGCCACGGCGCGTGCCCGCCTGAGGACCACAGCACTGCTCGGATTTCCTCGGATCGTCTCGGGCAGCCCTACTCGCCGCGAGATGAGCACGTCATGACGACCGTCCTGGCCCGGCCGGAACCGCCGCGGAAGACACCGAGACCGATCCTGTCCGGGCATCGCTCGCTCTGCCACGTGATCGGCGACCGGCCGTTCGCCAGCCGGGACAGGTCCGCCGGCTGCTGGCCGGTGGCGATCCCGCCGGTGGGCGAGTCCTGGCACAACTCCCACCACGGTGTCCTACGTGGACAGATCGACAGCTCGGCCGAGGTCGGCCGGATGTTGGAGCGGCTCGGCTGGGTCTGGCAGGTCCGCCGGCCCACCCCGCTGCGCCTGGCCGGGTTCGCGACCCCCGGCCGCGCGTTGGCCGGTGGGCGGTGACGGCGTTGACCGCGACCACCGCCACGTTCACCACCGACCGGCTCACCCTGCGGGCCTGGCGCCTGACCGACGCGCCCGCCGCGCTGGAGATCTACGGCCATCCGGAGGTGGCGCGCTGGCTGAGCCCGGCCATGGACCGGGTACCCGACCTGGCCGCGATGCGCCTGCTGCTCCAGCAGTGGATCGCCGAGGACGAGCGGCTCACCGCGCCCGCCGGCCGGTGGGCGATCGAGCGGCGCGCGGACCACCGGGTGATCGGCGGCGCCATCCTGCTGCCGCTGCCGCCCGGCGACGAGGACCTGGAGATCGGCTGGCAGCTCGCCCCGGCCGAGTGGGGTAGGGGGTACGCGAGCGAGACGACGTTCGCGCTCGCCTCGTGGGCGTTCGGCCAGGGCGTCGACGAGCTGTTCGCGGTGGTGCGGCCGGAGAACACCCGGGCCGCGGCCACCGTCCGCAAGCACGGCATGCACTGGGTGGGCGAGACCAGCAAGTACTTCGGGCTCGACCTGCAGGTGTTCCGGCTCCGGACGGCCGACCTCGACCGCACCGCGCCGGCGGGGCACCAACCACCCAACTACGCCTGAACCGACCGGAGGGTCATGACCGCCACGACACGCCAGAGCGCCGGCCGACAGCCGCGCACGGAGTTCGCCGAGTCCCGCGCCACCGCGCAGCGGGAGCGGACCGACCAGCGCAGCCGCGCGGTCCGCACGGTCGCGAGCCAGGCCCGCGACCGGCACGAGTTCGTCGGGCTGCTGTCGATGCTGGGCCTGGACGAGGTGCCCGGCGGCTCGCTCGTGCTCGGCCCGATGCTGGCCGGCTACATCCGCCAGGTCGCGACCGAGGTCGGCGTGCCGGCCGAGGCCACCGGGTACGAGGTGAGCGACACCGCCACCGCGTACCTGGGGCTGCCCCAGCGCTGGCTGGAGCGACCCGAGCTCGACCTCATGCTCGTGTGGGACGAGCGGCTCGGCTGGTACGTCGGCGTCGAGACGGTCCCCGGCGACGCGCCGGTCGTGCTCGCCTACCTCGGCGGTGACGCGGTCCCGAACCCGGTCGTCGTGGCCCGGTTCGTCACCGACGCCGTCGCCGGCCGGCACGTCCACCACATCCGCCCGGTCCTGCCGCCGGCCGACCGCGCGGCGCTGGCCGACCGGATGGCCGCCCTGCGCTTCGGATCCGACGAGCGCCGTGCGGGCCGGTGACCTGACCAGGCCCGCCCCGCGCGACGGCGTGACCAGACGGCTGCGGGTGGGTTGCACGTTCGTCTACCAGGCGGACATCCCGACGCCGACCGTGTTCCAGATCCAGCCGGACTCGCCGCCGGTCGGCGAGGACCTCCGGCTCGAGCCCGACGGGCCGCTGCGCACCTACCGGGACCTGTACGGGAACCCGTGCCTGCGGGTGATCCTGCCGGCCGGCCGGGCCACGCTGGCATACGACGCCGTGGTGGACGTGCCGGACGCGCCGGAGGACGCCGACGAGAACGCGCCCGAGCTCGGCCCGGACGCGCTGCCCGACGACGTGCTCGTCTACACCCTGCCCAGCCGCTACTGCCTGCCCGACGTCCTCGGCGACGAGGCGTGGTCCCGGTTCGGCGGCCGGCCGCCCGGGTACCGGCGGGTGCGGGAGATCTGCGCGTACGTGCACCGGCACCTCGGGTTCAGCTACGGCAGCAGCACGGCCCTGTCCACGGCGAGCGACGTCAACACGACCCGGCTCGGGGTGTGCCGCGACTTCACCCACCTGGCGATCTCGTTCTGCCGCGCGCTCAACATCCCGGCCCGGTACGTGTTCGGCTACCTCCCCGACCTGGACGTGCCCCGGGACCCGGCGCCGATGGACTTCGCCGCGTGGATGGAGGTCTGGCTCGGCGACCGCTGGTGGACCTTCGACCCGCGCAACAACGCCCGCCGCAAGGGCCGGGTGGTCATCGGCCGCGGCAGGGACGCCGCGGACGTGGCGATGGCCACGACGTTCGGCGGTCCGACCCTGGAGTCCATGACCGTCCGAGCCGAACCGGCCTGACCGGCCGCCGGGGGCATCGGCGGCCGGGTCAGGCCGGCAGGTCAGGCGGCCGGGTCAGGCCGGCGGGTCAGGCCGGCGGGTCAGGCGCGGGCTTCGGCGACGGCTTGGCGGGCCGAGATCGCGTCGGGGGCGTCCAGCGCGAGGGCTGCCAGGCGTTCGCAGTCGGCGAGGGTGTGGGTGGCGAGGGCGGCGCGCACCGCGGCCACGCTCGGGGCGGACATCGACAGGCTCGTCACGCCCATGCCCACGAACACCAGCGCCAGCAACGGATCCCCGGCCGACTCGCCGCAGACGCCGACCGGCTTGCCGGCCTCGCGGCCCGCGCTCGCCACGCCGGCCACCAGCTCCAGCACCGCGGGCTGCCACGGGTCCAGCAGGTCCGCGAGGTCGCCGTTCATCCGGTCCGACGCCATCGTGTACTGGCTCAGGTCGTTGGTCCCGATGCTGACGAAGTCCACCACCTCCATCAGCCGGCGCGCCTGCAGCGCCGCGGCCGGGACCTCGATCATCACGCCCGCCGTCGGCAGCCCGGCCTTGCGGACCTCCTCGGCGAAACCGTCGGCCTCGGCCGCCGTGGCGACCATCGGGGCCATCACCCACACGTCGGCGGCGGTGGCGGTCGCCGCGCGGGCCACCGCCTCCAGCTGGTCGGCCAGCACGGCGGGATGATCGCGGGCGATGCGCAGGCCACGCACGCCCAGCGCCGGGTTGTCCTCGGCGGCCAGGCCGAGGAACGGCAGCGGCTTGTCCGCCCCCGCGTCCAGCGTGCGCAGCACGACCTTGTGGTCGCCGAGCGCGCCGAACAGCTCGGTGTACGCGCGCTCCTGCTGGGCCACCGTCGGCGCGGACGGCTGGCCCAGGAACAGGAACTCCGTCCGGAACAGGCCCACGCCCTCGGTGTCCGGGACGAGGTCCGCGACGCCGCCGACGTTGAGCATCAGCGGCACCGCGTGCCCGTCCTTGGTCCGCCCCGGCCCGGTGAACGCGTCCAGGCGTTCCCGTTCCCGGCGGGCCTCGGCACGGATCGACGCCACCTCGGCGGCGTCCACAGTGGACACCGCGCCGGTGGTGCCGTCCACCGACACCACGGTGGCGTCGGCGAGGTCCAGGATCCCGGCGCAGCCGACGACGGCCGGCAAGCCGCGAGCCTTGGCCAGGATCGCCGTGTGGCTGGTGGGCCCGCCGCGCCGGGTGACGATCGCCAGCACGGTCGACGGGTCCAGCAGCGCCGTGTCGGCCGGCGACAGGTCGTCGGCGACGAGCACGTACGGCTCCCCCGGCATCGGGAGGCCGGGCATCGGCTCGCCGAGCAGCCGGGCCACCGCCCGGTCGCGGATGTCGGCCAGGTCCGCGGCCCGCTCGGCGAAGTAGCCGCCGATCGCCGCGAACGCCTCCTGCTGCTCGGCGATCGCGTCGGCGATCGCCCACGCCGCCGGCCGGCCCGCGTCGACCCGGCGGGACACCCCGTCGGCGAGCGTCGGGTCGACGGCCATCATCGACTCGGTGTCCAGCACGTCCGCCGCCGCACCCTCGACCTGGCCGGACAGCCGGGTGAGCTCGTCGGCGACGAACCGCAGGGCCGCCGACGCCGCCTCGACCTCGGCCGCCGCATCGGTGACCGCCGGCGTCTCGGCGGGCAACGACGGCGGCGGCGACATCCGGTACATCGGCCCCGCGGTCCGGCCGGGGCTGACCCCGAGGCCGGCCAGCGACTCAGGCATCGGCGGTCTCGGTCTCGGCGTCCAGGTCGCGGGCGAGCACCTCGGCCACGGCGTCCAGCACGGCGTCGGCGCCCTCGCCGTCGGCCTCGATGGTGACCGTGTCACCGCCCCGGGCGCCGAGCGCCAGCACCGCGATGATGCTGCTCGCGTCGACCGGCTTGCGCTCCCCGGTGCTGATCCGCACGGTCACCGGCTGAGCCGCAGCGGTCCGCACGACGATCGCGGCCGGCCGCCCGTGCAACCCGATCCTCGACCCGACGACGACATCTCGAGTGACCACGTGTCCTCCTCGACAGTGTTCAATGGTTCGCTTCGCTCCTCCGCTACTCGCCGTCTTCCCTCCTCCCGTGCTCGGCGCTGGCGCGCCTGCGCGCGCTCGTCAGTCCAGACGGCGAACGCTCCGTCGCTCCCGCTCACGGGCTCCACCGTTCACTCAGGGTTCGATGGTGACCTTGATCGCCTGCCCGGAGGCGACCAGCTCGATCGCGTCGTGCAGTTGGGACAGGGGGAGCCGGTGGGTGATCAGGTCGTGCACCGGCACCTGACCGGACGCGATCAGCTGGAGCGCGCGCTTGTTGTGCGCGGGGCTGGAACCGTTGGCGCCGACCACGGTCAGCTCCCGGTAGTGCACCAGGTTGGAGTCCAGCGTGATCGTCGGCTTGTCCTTGGGCAGGCCGCCGAACATGCTGAGCCGGCCGCTGCGCGCGGCCATCTGCAGCCCGTCCTGCTGCGCGGCGCCGGACGCGGCCGCGGTGATCACCACGTCCACGCCGCGGCCGTCGGTGAGCTTGCGGACCTCGTCCACGGCGTCCACCTCTGCTCCGCAGATGGCCGCGTCGGGCTGGACCACGGCGGCCGACATGTCCAGCCGGGCCCGGTTCAGCTCGACCAGGAACACCCGCCGGGCACCGTTCGCGCGGGCCAGCCGCACGTGCAGGCAGCCGATCGGACCGGCGCCGATCACCACGACGTCGTCACCCTGGCCGACCCCGGCGAGCTCCTGCCCGTTGACCACGCACGCCAGCGGCTCGGCAACGGACGCCTCGGCGAAGCTCACGCCGTCCGGGATGCGGTTCAGCCCGTCCACCGCCAGCACGGCCTTGGGCACCACGAGGAACTCGGCGAACCCGCCGTCGTAGTGGTAGCCGACCGAGGTCTGGTTGGGACAGACGGTCATCCGGCCGCGCACGCAGTCCGCGCACGTGCCGCACGGCACCGCGGCGATGACCTGCACGCGGTCGCCGACCGCCCAGCCGGCGACGTTCGCGCCGACCTCGACGATCTCGCCGGCGATCTCGTGGCCGATCACCCGCGGCGGCACCAGGTGGTGGTGGCCGTGGTTGAAGATCTTCACGTCGGTGCCGCAGGTGGAGCAGTTGCGGACCTGGATCTTGACCTCGCCGGGCCCCGGTGCCGGCTCGTCGGCGTCCTCGAGACGGATGTCGCCAGGGGCATAGAAACGCGCGACCCTCATACTTCCAAGCCCTTTCCGATCGATTCCAGGAGCTCGTAGACGTCCTCGACGCTGCTCGAGGTCCGCAGCCGCTCCGCCTGCCGCGGGTCCATCAGGATCTGCGCCAGCGCGGACAGCACGGTGACGTGCTCGTCGCCCTTGGCTGCGATGGCCACGCAGATCGTCACGGGGTTGCCGTCCCAGTCGACACCGTCGGGGAACTGCAGGACCCCGAGCGTCGTCCGGCGGACCAGGGCGCGGCTCGCGTCCGTCCCGTGTGGAATCGCGACGCCCTCGCCGATGTAGGTCGACACCGAGCGCTCGCGCTCCAGCATTGTCTCCGGGTAGCCGTCCTCCACCCCACCGAGCTCGGCGAGCAGGGCCCCGGACTGGCGGATCGCGTCCCACTTGTCGGTCGCGGTCAACGCCAGCCGGATGCCCTCCCGGGGCAGGACGCCGGACCCCGTGTTCGGGTCAGCCACGAATCTCGCTGCCTTCCTTGATCGCGTTCTCGACCTGGTCGAACACCGGGTCGCCGAGGAACATCTGGAACGGCACGACCACCGCGTGCGGCACGGTCGCCCTGGCCCGGTCGGCGAGGTCGGCGTGGGTGAGCACCAGCCGCGCCTCGGCCGGGAGCTCGTTGACCGACACGTGCTCGACGGCGACCCCGTACGCCTTGAGCCGCGTGCGCATTTGGCTCGCGAGCATCACGCTGCTGCCCATTCCGGCGTCGCAGGCCACGTAGAGCAGGGAGACGTCCTTGCCGGAGATCACCGGGCGGGCCGGCGCGGCCACCGCGCCTGCGCCGTTGGTGACGCCGACCGGGCTCGCGACCGTGCCACCCGAGGCACGCTCGACGGGTCCGGCGGTCCCGGCCGTGGCGTCGGTGCCGACGGGCTCGCCCGGGACGGCCGCTTCGGTGACGGCCTCGGGGTCGGCCTCGCGACCGAACTTGAGGAGTGCGGCGGCGGCGATGAAGGCGACGGCGGTGGCCATCGCGATGGAGAGCAGGACGCTGACGTGTCCGCCGCGGGGGGTGACGGCCATGTAGGCGAAGATGCTGCCCGGGGCGGGGGTGGCGACGAGGCCGGAGTGGGTGATCATGGCGGTGCCGACGCCGGCCATGCCGCCGGCGATGGCGGCGATGATGAGTTTGGGTTTCATCAGCAGGTAGGGGAAGTAGATCTCGTGGATGCCGCCGAGGAAG
>NZ_DASWSJ010000269.1:0-6657 GCF_036402745.1 Actinophytocola sp.
GACCGGCTAGGAGCCGAAGTCCGCCAGCAGGCCGGCGTAGGGCTTGGCCGGGGGAGCGGCGAACTCACCCCGGGCGCCGGTCCGCAGGCCCATCCGCAGCAGCGACTCCACCGCGAGCGTCGCCGCCTGCACGCCGTCCACCACCGGGACGCCGAGCTCCGCGGACAGCGACGCGGTCAGGTGCGCCATCCCCGCGCAGCCGAGCACGATCGCGTCCGGCTCGTCGCTCTCGAGGGCCTTGCGGCAGGTCGCGAGCACCGGCTCGGCGGCGATCTCCAGCACCGGGACCTCGCACGCGTGCACCCCGAGGCACGACCGGCGCACGCCGTAGTGCGCGGCCAGGTCCCACGTGCGCCCCCGGGCGCGGGCCACCGTGGTCACCACGCTGAACCCGCGCCCCAGGTACGCCGCCGCCCGCATCGCCGCCTCGGCGATGCCCACGACCGGACCGTCGGCCAGCTCGCGGGCGGCGTCCAGGCCGGGATCGCCGAAGCAGGCGATCACGTACCCGTCCGCGTCCCCGAGCGAGGCCAGCACCCCCGGCACGCTGAGCGCCTCGTCGTAGTGGCTCTCGACCGACGCCGGGCCCATCGGCGCGGTCACCGCCCGGACCTCGGTGCCCGGCCCGGCCACCGCCCGCGCGGCCCGGCCGATCACCTCGGTCATCTGCGCGCTGGTGTTCGGGTTGATGACCTTGACGAGCACCGCTCAGCTCTCCGCCGGGGCCGCGGTGCGCTTGGTCAGCAGCAGGTGCGCCACGAACCCGACCGCCATGCCGATGAACCAGGTGTACTGCGCGGTCGTCGCCATCCCCGGCCCGCCCGTCCACAGCACCGGCACCATCGCGAGCCCCGCGCCGAGCACCGTCGCGATGATCGCCGGCGGGTTGTAGCCCTTGCGGTACCAGTACGCGCCGTGCTCGGACATGGTGAACATGGCGTCCACGTCGACCTTCTGCCGGCTCACCAGGTAGTAGTGCGCGATCAGCACGCCGAACAGCGGGCCGATGAACGCGCCCAGCACCTCGAGCGTGTAGTGGATGACCTCCGGGTTGTTGTAGAGGTTCCACGGCGTGATCAGCACCGAGCCGACGGCCGCGATCATCCCGCCGGCCCGCCAGCTGATGCGTTGCGGGCTCACGTTGGAGAAGTCGAACGCCGGTGAGATGAAGTTGGCGACGATGTTGATGCCGATCGTGGCGATGGTGAACGTGAGCGCGCCCAGCACGATCGCGAACGTGCTGTCGATCCGCGCCACGGTCTGCACCGGGTCGGTGAGCAGCTCGCCGAAGACCGGGATGGTGAGCGACGCGGTCACCACCACGAGGATCGAGAACATCAGGAAGTTCAGCGGCAGGCCGAGCAGGTTGCCCCGGCGGACCGCGGCGAACGTCCTGCCGTAGCGGGAGAAGTCGCCGAAGTTGAGCATCGGCCCGGAGAAGTAGGACACGACGAGCGCGATCGCGCCGAGCATCACCGGGACCGCGTCGAACCCGGCGTAGCGGATCTCGCCCAGGTTCAGGTCGATCGCGCCCCAGCCGGCCTTGACGATGAGGTACCCGCAGAGCAGGAACATCACCACGTAGACGGCCGGACCGCAGAAGTCGATGAACCGGCGGATCGACTCCATCCCGGTCCAGAACACCGCCGCCTGCAACACCCACAGCACCGCGTAGCAGACCCAACCGAGCAGCGACAGCCCGAGGAAACCGTGCTGGCCGACGTCGGCCAGCGGTCCGAGCCCGGGGAACAGCTTGAGCAGCACGATGATCAGGGCCGCGGACGCCAGGTAGGTCTGGATCCCGTACCAGGCGACGGCGATCAGCCCGCGGATGATCGCCGGGATGTTCGCGCCGAGCACGCCGAACACGGTCCGGCAGATCACCGGGTACGGCACGCCGGTGGCCTGGCTCGGTTTCGCGACGAGGTTGCAGAACACGTAGACGATGGAGATGCCGACCACGAGCGAGATCAGCACCTGCCAGCTGCTCAGCCCGAGCACGAACAGGCTGCCGGCGGTGACGTAGCCGCCGACACTGTGCACATCGGACATCCAGAACGCGAAGATGTTGTAGGAGCCCCAGGACTGCTCGGCCAGTGGGGCGAGGTCCTCGTTGGTGAGGCGTGGGTCGTAGTCCGGCTTGGCCACCCCGCTGCCGACCGGATGCCCGGCGGCCTCGACGAGGTCCTCCCGCGACGCGATTTCGGTCATGCTCGAAAGCTAGAAGCGGGTTATTACGTAGCCGTGTCGCGAATCGTATATTCCGCCTAGCCGCGGAACAGCCCGGTGTGCCGGGGGAGCGCGGCGAGCGCCACCTCCAGGCGCCGGTGGTGCTCGGCCGCCACCCGCAGCAGGGTCGTGGTGTCCCGGGCGGCGAAAGCGGCCAGCATGGCGTCGTGGTCGTGGTGCAGGGTGGCGCGGTCCGCCTCGGACAGGTGCGCCATCGGCTGCACCGGCTCGGTCATGTTCCAGGCGGACTCGAACATCGCCAGCAGCCGGTGCATCCCGCACGGCGCGACGAGCGCGAAGTGGAACCGCCGGCTCTCCCGGTGGTAGCCCCGCACGTCGCCGGCGGCGACCGCGTGCTCCAGCGCCTGGTGTGCCGCGGCGGCGCGGACGTCGTCGGCCGGGCCGGCCGTGCCGACGGCCGCGGTGAGCGCCGCCGTCTCCAGTACCTCGCGCACCAGGTACATCTCACGCAGCTCCGCGGTGGTCAGCTTCGCGACCGTGTAGCCCGCGTTCGGGCGGTGCTCCACGAGCCCCTCGCCGATCAGGGTCTTCAGCGACTCGCGGACCGGGATGCGGCTGACCCCGAACACCGCGGCCACCTCGTCTGGCGGGATCGGCGTGCCCGGCGGCACGCCGCCGTCGAGCAGGCAGCGGCGCAGCTCGGCCAGGATCGCGGCCTGCGAGGTGCTCGGCGGCTCGTGCAGCAGCTGCGCGATCAGCGCCGACCGGCGTCGTGGCCCTGGCATGGCGGCTCCTCGAGGTCGAGCCCCGAGGCTAGGCCGGGTGGCGGCGCCGTTGGTTGAGAGCGTGTGACATCAGTCCGGCTCGAAGAGGGTCAGCAGCGGCCCGGCCGGGCCGTCGAGCCGCGCGTCGGTCGACCGGAACGGCGTCCGCCCCGGCTCGGCTCGCCGAGCACCTCGGCCAGCTCGAGGGTGGCCTGACCTGCGTCGAGGATCGTCACCCGGCCGTTTGGGGGACCGCACGGCATCCCGCTCGGCGAGCCCGAGGACGTCACGGTAGAAAGGCACGGCCTGGTCGTAGTCGGCGGCGGTGACGACGAGGCAAAGGCGGCGGACCGGCCTACCCGCAGGATTAGGTCCCGGTCTCATCGGCGAGCCTCTTTGCCCGCTGGGCCAGCCGATCTCTAAGCTTCGGCGCACAGCGCGGACGACAAGGAGCTAGGTCGATATGTCGACATTTCATCCCTCGGAGCTGAGCCTCGCCCCACGAGCGGCCTCCGACGAGGACGAGGCGCTCGACGACGGCCCCAACGGCGCAGTCGGTCCCACCGGCCGGCCGAACCGGCACATCCCCGAGCCGCCGCTGCTCAACGGGCACGGCCCGGCCAAGGTGCTCGCGCTGTGCAACCAGAAGGGTGGCGTCGGCAAGACGACGTCCACGATCAACCTCGGCGCGGCGCTCACCGAGTTCGGCCGGCGGGTGCTCATCGTCGACTTCGACCCGCAGGGCGCGCTGTCGGTGGGCCTCGGCATCCCCGCGCACCAGCTCGAGCGCACGATCTACAACGTCATCATCGAGCGGTCCGCCAGCGTCGGCGACGCGATCATCCGCACCGGCGTGGACAACATGGACCTGCTGCCGAGCAACATCGACCTGTCCGCGGCCGAGGTCCAGCTCGTCGCCGAGGTCGGCCGGGAGCACACGCTCGTCCGCGCGCTGCGGCCGGTGATCGAGCAGTACGACTACATCCTCATCGACTGCCAGCCCTCGCTCGGCCTGCTCACGGTCAACGCGCTGGCCGCGTCCGACGGCGTGCTCATCCCGCTGGAGTGCGAGTTCTTCAGCCTGCGCGGGGTGGCGCTGCTCATCGACACCATCGAGAAGGTGCGCGAGCGGCTCAACCCGAAGCTGGAGATCACCGGCATCCTCGCGACCATGTTCGACCCGCGCACGCTCCACTCGCGCGAGGTCATCCAGCGCGTGGTCGAGCGGTTCCAGGACATCGTGTTCGACGCGGTGATCAACCGGACGGTCCGCTTCCCGGAGACCACGGTCGCCGGCGCGCCGATCACCGTGTGGGCGCCCCGCTCGGCCGGCGCGAAGGCGTACCGCCAGCTGGCCCGCGAAGTGATCGCCCGCGAAGGGGCGCTCACCCGGTGAACCGCCGAGCCTCCTTGCCGGGCGCGGCTGAGCTGTTCAGACCCACCGCACAGACCGAGCGGGGTGACGACGGCTGGCCCGACGCCGCTCGTCCCGCGCCCACGAACCATCACGCGGCACCCGGACCGCGCCGGGGAACGCCGCGGCAGAAGCACACCTCGAAGATCACCGTGTACGTGTCGGACGAGGAGCTGCTCGCGCTGGAGCACGCCCGCCTGGCACTGCGCGCGATGCACGGCCTCGTCGTCGACCGGGGCCGGGTCGTGCGCGAGGCGATCGCGGTGGTGCTCGCCGACCTGGAGGAACGCGGCGAGGACTCGGTGCTGGTGCGACGATTGCGTAATGACACCGGGAAGTAGCGTTCGTTGATCTCATCGGCCTCCGACGCCCCGGAAGAGTCGACGCCCACGCGGTTCACCGTTCGGTTGTCGAACTTCGAGGGTCCGTTCGACCTGCTGTTGCAGCTGATCTCCCAGCACGAGCTGGACGTCACCGAGGTGGCGCTGCACCAGGTCACGGACGACTTCATCGCCCACCTGCGCGAGGCCGGCGACAACTGGAACCTCGACGAGACGACGGAATTCCTCGTGGTGGCCGCGACGTTGCTCGACTTGAAGGCGGCGCGGCTGCTGCCGACCGGCGATGTCGAGGACGAGGACGACCTGGCGTTGCTGGAGGCCAGGGACCTGCTGTTCGCGCGGTTGTTGCAGTATCGGGCGTACAAGCAGGTGGCGTCGCTGTTCGCGGAGCTGGAGGCGAGTGCGCTGCGCCGGTACCCGCGGTCGGTGGCGCTGGAGGACCGGTTCGGGGCACTGTTGCCCGAGGTGATGCTGGGCGTGACCGCGCAACGGTTCGCCGAGCTGGCGGCGGCGGTGTTCCGCCCGAAGCCCCCGCCGGCGGTTTCTCTCGACCACCTGCACATGGGCAAGGTCTCGGTCCGCGAGCACGCGGCGGTGCTGCGGGTCCGGCTGGCGTCGTCCGGGCGCGCGTCGTTCGGCGAGCTGGTGGCCGACTGCGAGCACAGCATCGAGGTGGTCGCGAGGTTCCTGGCGCTGTTGGACTTGTACAAGGAGGACGTGATCGCGTTCCAGCAGGAGGAGGCCCTGGCGGAGCTGCACGTGGAGTGGACGGGCGGCACCGTGGCCGACGCGACCGCCGCCGGCGTCGCGGACGGCGTGGGCGACGAGGAGGATTACGGGTGAGTTCACCACAGAACCCGCAGGACCTGCGCGACCCGCGCGATCCGGCCTCGGCTGCCGGCTCCCCGGCCAACCGCTCCGCCGACGCGGACCCACCGACGGCCACCGAGCCCGTCCACAACCCGGAGGCCGACGCCCCGGAACTGTCGGTGGGCGCCGGTAGGCTGGAAACCGGGGGCCGGAGGCCAACCCACCCCGCGGAAGCACCACCCGAGCCGAAGACGCCAGCCACGCCAGGGGACGCCGACTCGCCCGCGGAAGCGGTCGCTGAGGCGACCTCGGCGGATGCTGATCCGCCCACGGAGGTGGCTGGCAAGTTCCCAGCCACGCCGGCGGATGCCGACCGGCCTACCGAGCCGGCCGCCGAATCTCCGGCCGCGCCCGCGGATGCCGGCCCATCCATCGACGTGATCTCGGCGGAGCAGCCCGAGCCTCCGATCGAACCGGCTGGTAGCGAGCCCGCCGATGCCGACCCGCCGACCGACCTGGCCGCCGAGGCGGCCATCGAGTCGCCGGCTGCGCCAGAGGACGGCGACCGACCCATCGATCTGGCCGTCGAGTCGCCGGCCGCGCCGGCGGATGGCGACCAACTCACAGACCTGGCCGATGAGGCGGGCACGGAGTCCCCGGCTGCATCGGCGGATGCCGATTCGCCCACCGATCTGGCCGCCGAATCTCCGGCCACGTCGGCGGATGGTGACCAATCCGCGGACCTGGCCGATGAGGCGGGCACGGAGTCCCCGGCTGCATCGGCGGATGCCGATTCGCCCACCGATCTGGCCGCCGAATCTCCGGCCGGGTCGGCAGATGCCGATCCGCCGACCGACGTGGCGGAGGAGCGGCCCGAGCCTCCGATCGAATCGATGGGTAGTGAGCCCGCCGAGGCCGATCCGCCCACCCAGGCCGCCGAAGGCGAGACGACCGCCGACCCCGCCGACCCCGCCGGACCCACCGAGGTCGCCGACCTCGCCGAAGCCACCGACGCCGCCGAAGTCACCGGCCTCGCCGAACCCGCCGGGGCCGAGCCCGCGGACGCCGATCCCCCCACCGAGGCCCTCGACGCGCCCCCGGACGAGAGCGCCGAGGAACTGCCCGAGCTCTCCGAGGA
>NZ_DASWSJ010000270.1:0-20746 GCF_036402745.1 Actinophytocola sp.
GACGACGGCCGCCCAGCAGCGGTCCAGCTCGGACCCGCCCGGCGCCGCCGTGGTGGAGGTCGGGGCGCCCGGGGTGAACCCGTCCGGGCTGCCGGCCACGGACTGGGCGACGATCACGGCGCCGGCGGCCAGCACGGCCACGCCGGCGGCGGCCGCGAGCGGGGCGCGGAACCGGCCGGCGCGCGGCGCGGCGGCGTCGATCCGCTCGCGCAGCCGGTCGCGGATCTCCGGCGGCAGCGGGCGGCGGGGTGGCAGGTCGAGATCGTTCATGACTGGTCCTTCAGCACGGTGCGCAGGCGGGCCCGCGCACGGGAGAGTCGGGAGCGGACGCTGCCCTCGGCCACGTCCAGCAGGGCCGCGGCGTCGGCGGTGCTCAGCTCGCCGAGCAGGCACAGCTCGACCGCCTGCCGCTCGGCCTTCGGCAGCGCGTGGACGGCCTCGAGCACGCCGCGCATGCGGCGGTCGTCGTCGACCCGGCCGGCGACGGAGTCCGCGTGGTCGGCCTCGGTGTGGTCGCCGGGCAGGCGGCGGACCGCGCGCAGGAACCGGGTGGCGCTGCGGTACTCCGTGCGCGCCAGGTTGCCGGCCACGGTGAACAGCCAGGGCAACGCGCTGTCGCGCACCAGCCGCATCTCCGGGCACTTGCGCCAGGCCAGCAGGAACGTGCTGGACGCGAGGTCCTCGGCCTGGGCCCACGACGCCGTCAGCCGGTACGCGTGGTTCCAGACCGCCTCGACGTGGCGTTCGAACAGCTCACCGAAGGCTGTTCGGTCGCCGGCGGCGGCGCGCTGCCAGAGGTCGGCGTCGGTGGCCAGGTCGGGCGGTTGGTCAATGCCGGCCACGCGCGACGCCCCCCGATGGTCTCCAGTAGTTGTGGTCACATGATGAGGTGGCCGATGCCGCGCCCACCGTTGCATCCGATGACACTGAATAGACTGGAGTGCGCCCCCGCCTCGGACCCCCGTCACCCTGTATTGGAGAACCGTGACCGTCCAGCCCATCCGGCTCTTCGGCGACCCCGTGCTGCGCACCGCCGCCGCGGAGGTCGTGGATTTCGACAAGGAGCTGCACACCCTGGTCAAGGACCTGTGGGACACCATGGAGTCCGAAGGGGGTGCCGGGCTCGCGGCACCGCAGCTCGGGGTGGGCCTGCGGGTGTTCACCTACCACTGCGACGGCGCGCAGGGCCACCTCGTCAACCCCACCTGGACGGCGGCGGACGAGGAGATCCAGGACGGCGAGGAAGGCTGCCTGTCCATCCCGGGCATGTACTACGACTGCAAGCGCCATCGCAACGTCGTCGCGCGCGGGTGGAACATGCACGGCGAGCCGGTCGAGATCGAGGGCGGCGACCTGCTGGCCCGCTGCCTGCAGCACGAGACCGACCACCTCGACGGCGTCCTGTTCCTCGACCGCCTCGACGCCGACACCCGCAAGGCCGCGATGAAGGCGATCCGCGAGGCCGAGTGGTTCGACGGCGGGGTCCCCACCATCAAGCAGAGCCCGCATTCCCTGTTCGGCGGTGCGGTCTGACGATGCGACTGGTCTTCGCCGGTACCCCCGAGGTGGCGCTGCCGTCGCTGCGGGCGCTGATCAAGAGCGACCGGCACGAGGTGGCGGCCGTCGTCACCCGCCCGGACGCGCCCGCCGGCCGCGGCCGGCACCTGGTCCGCTCGCCCGTCGGCGCGCTGGCCGACGAGCACGGCATCGAGGTGCTCACCCCGCGCAAGGCGTCCGACCCCGAGTTCCTCGACCGGCTGCGCGCGATCGCCCCGGACTGCTGCCCGGTCGTCGCGTACGGCGCGCTGCTGCCCCAGGTCGCGCTCGACGTGCCGGCGCACGGTTGGGTGAACCTGCACTTCTCCCTGCTGCCCGCGTGGCGGGGCGCGGCGCCGGTGCAGGCGGCCGTGCGGCACGGCGACGAGATCACCGGCGCCAGCACGTTCCGGATCGTCAAGGAGCTCGACGCCGGGCCGGTGTTCGGCGTGCTCACCGAGACCGTGCGGTCCGACGACACCGCGGGCGCGTTGCTGGACCGCCTCGCCGAGGCGGGTGCGGGGCTGCTGCTGTCCACCGTCGACGGCATCGCCGACGGCACGCTGCGTGCCGAGGAGCAGCCGCCCGACGGCGTCACCTACGCCCCCAAGATCACCACCGAGGACGCCCACGTCGACTTCACCGCGCCGGCTGTCGCGGTCGACCGCCTCGTGCGCGCGGTCACCCCGGATCCCGGCGCGTGGGTGGAGTTCCGCGGCGAGCGGATCAAGCTCGGCCCGGTCGTCCGGGTCGGCGACGGCTCGCTCGCGCCGGGGGAGCTGATGGTGGAGCGCAAGCGGGTGCTCGCCGGCACGGCGACCGGACCGGTCGCGCTCGGCGAGGTACAGGCACCCGGCAAGAAACGAATGGCTGCGACCGACTGGGCGCGTGGCGCCCGGGTCGAGCCAGGAGAGCGGCTGACGTGACCCAACAAGGAAGGCGCCCCGCGAGGTTCTCCCGACCCAGGACGCCCCACCCGCCCAAGCGCAGGTCGGGTCCGAGCCGGCCACCGGTGGAGGACCCCGCGCGCCAGGCGGCACTCGACACGCTGCGCGAGGTCCGCGCCCGCGACGCCTACGCCAACCTGCTGCTGCCGCAGCTGCTGCGCGAGCGCCGGATCACCGGCCGGGACGCGGCGCTGGCCACCGAGCTGGCCTACGGTGCGTGCCGGTGCATCGGCCTGCTCGACCAGATCCTCGGCGCATGCATCGAGCGCCCGCTGTCCAAAGTGGAGCCCGGGTTGCTGGACGTACTGCGGCTGGGCTGCTACCAGCTGCTGCGCACCCGGATCCCGGCGCACGCGGCCGTCGACTCCACGGTCGACCTCGTGCGCGCCGAGCAGGGCTCGCGGGTCACCGGTTTCGTCAACGCGGTGCTGCGCAAGGTTTCCGAGCATGACGAGGAGACCTGGCTCCAGCAGCTCGCGCCCGACCCGGCCGAGGACCCGATCGGCAACCTCGCCATGCGGGAGGCGCACCCGCGCTGGGTCGTCCGCGCGTTCGCCGACTCGCTCGGCACCACCGGCGAGGAGCTGAAGGAGGCCCTCGCGGCGGACAACGAGCGGCCGGCCGTGCACCTCGTGGCCCGCCCCGGCGAGGTCACCGCCGAGGAGCTCGCGGCGATGACCGGCGGCGCGGTCGCGCCGTACTCGCCCTATGGCGTGCGCCTCGAGGCGGGCGCCGGCGACCCGGCCGGCCTTGAGCCCGTCCGCGAGCGGCTGGCGTCCGTGCAGGACGAGGGCAGCCAGCTGTGCGCCATCGCGCTCACCCGGCCCGCGGTCGAGGGCGCCGACGAGCGCTGGCTCGACCTGTGTGCCGGGCCGGGCGGCAAGTCCGCGCTGCTCGCCGCCGTGCTGGGCATCTCCGGCGGCCGGCTCGACGCGGTCGAGAAGGCACCGCACCGAGCCAAGCTGATCGAGCGGTCCACCGACGGCCTGCCGGTCACCGTGCACGTCGGCGACGGCCGCCAGCCCGCGTCGATGGGCTTCGCTCCCGGCTCGTTCGACCGGGTCCTGGTGGACGCGCCGTGCACCGGCCTCGGCTCGCTGCGCAGGCGGCCGGAGTCCCGCTGGCGCCGGCAGCCGTCGGACGTCGGCGAGCTCACCAAGCTCCAGCGCGAGCTGCTGCTCACCGCCGTCGACCTGGTGCGGCCGGGCGGGGTCGTGGGATATGTCGTGTGCTCGCCGCACCTGTCCGAGACGGTCGGCGTGGTGGCCGACATCGTGCGGAAGACCGGGGTCACCGCGCTGGACGCACGCGAGTCGTTCCCGGACATGCCGGATCTCGGCGAGGGCCCGCACGTCCAGCTGTGGCCGCACCGGCACGGCACCGACGCGATGTTCTGCGCGCTCCTGCGGAAATGACGTCGAGGCGCGTCGCCGTCATCGGCATGGGCGGCACGATCGCCATGGCGCCCAGCGCGTCCGGCGGCATCGTCCCGTCGCTCGATGCGGACGACCTGGTCGCGTCGATGCCATGGCTGGCGAACCTGGACGCCAAGCTCACCACGACGACCCTCCGTTCGCTGCCGAGCCCGTCGCTGGGCTTCGCGGACCTGCTGGCGCTGTCGGACCTCGTTCGCGCGGAGCTCGCCGGCGGGGCCGACGGGGTCGTGATCACCCACGGCACGGACACGATCGAGGAGACGGCGTTCTTCCTGGACCTCACCGTGCCGGACGACGCCCCGGTGGTCGTGACGGGCGCGATGCGCCACCCCGAGGCGGCCGGCGCGGACGGCCCGGCGAACCTGTACGCGGCGATCGGCGTGGCGCTGGCCCCGGCGGCCCGCGGCCTGGGCACGCTGGTGGTGATGTCGGACGAGGTGCACGGCGCGAGGTTCGTCCGCAAGAGCCACACGTCGAGCACCGGCGCGTTCGTCTCGCCCGGCTTCGGCCCGCTCGGCCTGGTGGTGGAGGGCGACCCGCGAATCCGCGGCGCCGCGAGGGTGGGCCTGACGCTCCCGGCGGACCCGAGGGTGACCGAGCGCCGGGTCGGCCTGGTCACGGTCGCGCTCGGCGACGACGGCACGCTGCTGCGGCGCGCGGGCGGCGCCTTCGACGGCCTGGTCATCGCCGGCCTCGGCGCCGGTCACGTCCCGGCAGGGATGGTGGCGCTGGTCGCCGAGCACGCCGCGCGGATTCCGGTGGTGCTGTCGACCAGGACCGGCGCGGGCTCGGTGCTGCGCCAGACCTACGGCTACCCCGGCTCGGAGCGTGACCTGCTGGAGCGCGGCTTGATCCACTCGGGCTTCCTCGACCCGGCGAAGGCGAGGGTGCTGTTGCAGCTACTGGTGGCCACCGGAGCCGGGAAACAGCGGATTACGGAGGCCTTCGACCGCTTCCGCTGACTCCGCGCCGTCCCGGTCCGTGGACCGGTCACAAGTCAGCACGACGCGAATCGGCAGGGGAGGCGCCGGGGCCTAAGCTCCAACCGTGTCCGGAAAACCGATGATCGCGCCGAGCATCCTGTCCGCGGACTTCGCGCGCCTCGCCGAGGCGACCGACGCCGTGCGCGGGGCGGACTGGCTGCACGTCGACGTCATGGACGCGCACTTCGTCCCCAATCTCACCATCGGGCTGCCCGTCGTGGAGGACCTGCTCAAGGCCACCGACATCCCGGTCGACTGCCACCTGATGATCGACGACCCGGACCGCTGGGCCATCGGCTACGCGGAGGCCGGCGCGCACAACGTCACCGTGCACGTCGAGGCCGCCCGCGAGCCGGTGAAGATCGCCAAGGACCTGCGGGCCGCGGGGGCGAAGGCCGGCCTGTCGGTCAAGCCGAAGACGCCCCTCGAGCCGTACGTGGAATTGCTGAGGCACTTCGACACGTTGCTCGTGATGTCCGTCGAGCCAGGCTTCGGCGGCCAGAAGTTCATGCCCGACGTGCTCGACAAGGTCCGCCTCGCGCGGGCCAAGGTCGACGCCGGCGAGCTGAGCGTCCTGGTCGAGATCGACGGCGGGATCAACACGGAGACCATCGAGCAGGCGGCGGAGGCGGGCGTGGACTGCTTCGTGGCCGGCTCGGCGGTCTACGGCGCCGACGACCCGGCCCGCGCGGTCGCGGCGCTACGCGAGGTCGCCGCCCGGGCCAGGGGCAAGACACAGGAACGGATCAGGGGAGAGGCGACGTAGGTGTTCACGGGGATCGTGGAGGAGCGTGGCGAGGTCGTCGCCGTGCGGGACCTTCCGGAGGCGGCACGGATCACCGTGGCCGGCCCGCTCGTCACGAGCGACGCCAAGCTCGGCGACTCGATCGCGGTCAACGGCGTGTGCCTCACCGTCGTCGACGTATCCGCGGGCGCGTTCACCGCCGACGTCATGCGCGAGACCCTCGTGCGCAGCAGCCTGGACAAGATCGCCACCGGCGACACCGTGAACCTCGAACGCGCCGCCGAGGTCGGCAAGCGGTTCGGCGGCCACATCGTGCAGGGCCACGTCGACGGCACCGGCGTCGTCCTGGCCCGCCAGCCGTCCGCGCACTGGGAGCTCGTCCGTATCGGCATTCCCTCCCAGCTTGCCCGGTACCTGGTCGAGAAGGGGTCCATCACCGTCGACGGGGTATCCCTCACGGTGGTCGACGTGAGCGATGACGAGTTCTCGGTGAGCCTCATCCCCGAGACCCTGCGGGCCACCACGCTGGGCACCCGGCAGCCGGGTGACCGGGTGAACCTCGAGGTCGACGTCGTGGCCAAGTACGTCGAAAGGTTGACCGCGCCACACTTGACGGCCGAGCGCACCGCGTCGGAGCACAATGGACGCACCAATCGGGAGGCGTCATGAGCGACGTTAAGGGCATCGAGCGCGCCGTCGCCGACATCAAGGCCGGCCGGCCGGTCATCGTGGTGGACGACGAGGACCGGGAGAACGAGGGCGACCTCATCTTCGCGGCCGAGAAGGCCACGCCGGAGCTGATCGCGTTCATGGTCCGCTACACGTCCGGCTACATCTGCGTGCCGCTCACCGAGGCCGACTGCGACCGGCTCGACCTGCCGCCGATGTTCCACACCAACCAGGACGTCCGGGGCACCGCCTACACGGTCACCGTCGACGCCAAGGAGGGCGTGAGCACCGGCATCTCCGCCGCCGACCGCGCGCACACCATCCGCACCCTCGCCGACGAGAAGGCCACCGCCGAACACTTCACCCGTCCCGGGCACGTGGTTCCGTTGCGCGCCAAGGAAGGCGGCGTGCTGCGCCGGCCAGGGCACACCGAGGCGGCCATCGACCTCGCGGTGCTCGCGGGGCTGCGGCCGGCCGGCGTGCTCTGCGAGATCGTCTCTCAAAAAGACGAAGGAGACATGGCCCGCCGCGAGGAGCTCGAGGTGTTCGCCAGCGAGCACGACCTCGCCATCATCTCCATCGCCGACCTCATCGACTACCGGCGCCGCACCGAGACCCAGGTCGTCCGGGTCGCCGAGGCCCGCATCCCCACCGCGCACGGCACCTTCCGCGCGGTCGGCTACGACTCCAAGCTCGACGGCATCGAGCACATCGCGCTGGTCTACGGCGACATCGCCGACGGCGACAACGTCCTGGTCCGGGTCCACTCCGAGTGCCTCACCGGCGACGTGTTCGGCTCGCTGCGCTGCGACTGCGGCCCGCAGCTCGACGCCGCGCTCGCGGCGGTCGTCGCCGAGGGCCGGGGTGTCGTGCTCTACATGCGCGGGCACGAGGGCCGCGGCATCGGCCTCATGCACAAGCTGCAGGCCTACCAGCTGCAGGACGACGGCGCGGACACCGTCGACGCCAACCTGGCGCTGGGTGTGCCGGCCGATGCCCGCGACTACGGCCAGGGCGCGCAGATCCTCGTCGACCTCGGCGTGAAGTCGATGCGGCTGCTCACCAACAACCCGGCCAAGCGGGTCGGTCTCGACGGCTACGGGCTCACCATCGTCGACCGGGTCGCGCTGCCGATCCGGCCCAACGCGGAGAACCTGCACTACCTGCGCACCAAGCGCGACCGGATGGGTCACGAGCTGGGTGATCTCGAGCTGGTCGAAGGTGTGGAGCAGGCATGAGCGAGCTTGCGAGCGGATCGTCGATACTGCGGCATCACCGAGCCTGTGAGGGGATGCCATGAGTGGCGCGGGCCGGCCGGACGTCGAGGTTCCGGAGTGTGACGGCATCCGGCTCGCCATCGCGGCCACCCGCTGGCACGCGCGGATCACCGACACGCTGCTCGAGCGCGCGCTGGTGGCCGCGCGCAAGGCCGGCATCGCGGAGCCGACGGTCGTGCGGGTGCCGGGGGCCATCGAGCTGCCGGTCGTGTGCCAGGCGCTGGCCAAGCAGCACGAGGCGGTCGTCGCGCTCGGGGTGGTCATTCGCGGTGGCACGCCGCACTTCGAGTACGTGTGCGACGCGGTGACCGCGGGCCTCACCCGGGTGTCGCTGGACGAGTCGACGCCGGTGGGCAACGGCGTGCTCACGGTCAACACCGAGCAGCAGGCGCTGGACCGCTGCGGGCTGCCGGAGTCCACTGAGGACAAGGGTTTCGAGGCATGCGCGGCGGCGCTCGACACGGCGATGGTCGTGCGCGGGCTGCGCCAGCCGTGGACCGATCGGGGTTTCAAGTGAGCGAGCTTGCGAGCGAACCGTCAAACACAGGGCGACCGCGAGCGGCGGCACCGAGCCTGCGAGGGGTCGTCGTGAGCGAGCTTGCGAGCGAACCATTGACACAGAGCGAGCTTGCGAGCGAACCCATGTCGCAGGGCGACCGCGAGCGGCTTCACCGGGCCTGCGAGGGGGAGTCGTGAGTTTCGTGGTGCGTCCGCGTCGGGTGCGGTTGTTCGCCGGGCTCGGGGCGGTGGTGCTGTTCGCGGCGTTCACGGTGGCCGGCATCTTCATGCGGCAGACCGACACGGGCGCCAACTTCGTGCTGTCGGACCAGATCGCGATGGTCGGCATCGGGCTGTTCCTGGCGCTGGGCGCGCTGTGGTTCACCCGCCCCCGCGTCCGCGCGGACCGCGACGGGGTCGAGGTGCGCAACATGTTGGGCGCGCGCCGGTTCCCGTGGTCGGACGTCGAGCAGGTGAGCTTCCCGGACGGCTCGCCGTGGGCCCGGCTGGAGCTGCCGCACGACGAGTACGTCCCGGTGCTGGCCATCCAGGCGATGGACGGCGAGCACGCGGTCACCGCGATGCGCGAGCTGCGCCGGGTCCGCCGCGAGGCCGCCGACAAGCAGTAGCTGCGCGGGTGGCACCGCGGGTAGCATCGAGGGTATGAAGCTCAGCGTGAGCCTGCCCGAGGAGGACGTGGCGTTCGTCGACCAGTACGTCGAGCGCACCGGCGAGCCCTCGCGCTCGTCGGCCATCCAGCGGGCCATCGCGCTGTTGCGGGCGGCCGAGCTCGAGGACGAGTACGCCTCCGCGTTCGAGGAGGTCGACCGCGCCGAGACCGAGGCGTGGGACCGCGCGGTAGGCGACGGAGTCGGCGAGGGGCGCGGCGACGAGGTTGGTGACCGAGCCCGGTGAGGCGCGGTGATCTCTACTGGGTCGACCTCGACCCCGTGCGTGGCTCGGAGGCCAACAAGACCCGCCCCGCCGTGATCGTCTCCAACGACGCCGCCAACCGGGCCGCCCGGCGCACCGGCCACGGCGTGGTCACCGTCGTGCCGGTCACCTCGAACGTCGGCCGGGTGTATCCGTTCCAGGTGCTGCTGCGGGCCGCCGACTGCGGGCTCGCCGCCGACTCCAAGGCGCAGGCCGAGCAGGTCCGGACGGTCGCGACCGACCGGGTTCGCAAGCAGATCGGTACTCTCCCCGCGCAGACGTTGCTCCGGTTGGACGCCGCGTTGCGCACCCATCTCGCCCTCTGAGTCCGCGGTTCCCGCTGAACCGTTCAGCGCGCGGGCGCGTAAGTCTCCGTGTTAGCTGTCCTGCCCGAGACATCGAGGAGGCTCCGGTTTGACTGCCGTTGACCCCACCACCGCACCCACCGCGACACCCACCACGACACCCACCGCGACCACCCAGGTGCGATCCCGCCGAGACATGCTGTGCGGGCTCGTCGTCGCTCTCGTCGCGCCCGGGGCGCTGGTCGCGGCCTGCGGTAACGACTCGGGAGGAGGCAACTCCCCCAGCGGCGGAGACGGAGGCGGTGGCGGAAACAGCGGCGGTGGCGCCGCCAAGGTGGCCCTCAACGACATCCCCGACGGCGGCGGGCTCATCGTCGACAACCCGTCCGGTGGCAAGGCGCTGGTCGTCCGCACCGGCCAGGAGGTCAAGGCCTTCAACGCTTCCTGCACCCACATGGGCACGATCATCGGGGCGCCCGAGAACGGCATCGCCACCTGTCCCAACCACGGCAGCCAGTTCGACGACCAGACCGGCGCCGCCGTGAAGGGCCCGGCCACCCAGCCGCTCGCCAAGCTCACCGCCAAGGTCGAGAACGGCCAGGTCGTCCTGTCCTGACGGCCCTTCTTCCGGGGTGAGCCGAACGCTCGGAGATGAGGACCGTTCGGGTTATAGCCCACGTGTGGGCGCCTCGTTAGGGTGATTTCCGTCATGCTAACGAGGCGTTAACCGCTGTGCGCTCGGGGAGAAGATCATGGGATCAGTCCGCACCAGGGTGCGAATCTTCGGGGTGGCGTTGGGCGCGCTGGTGGCGACCGGGCTTGCCGTCGCCGTCCCCTCGGCGAGCGCCAAGGAGGCCGTCGACACCCGGCCCACCGCCATCGTCTCGCTCGGCGACAGCGCGATCTCCGGTGAGGGCGCCGGCAACTACGAGGCCGGCACCAACGGCGAGAACGGCGACTGGTGCCACCGCTCCGCCAACGCCCTCGTCCACCGCACCACCGTCGCCGAGCGCACGATCAACCTTGCCTGCTCCGGCGCGGACTCGTCGAACGTGTCGCTGGCCGACACCACGCACTACACCGAGGGCTCGCAGGCCCGCCGGCTCGTCGACGTCGCGCGGCAGTTCCGGGTGACCACGGTGATCGTCCAGATCGGCGCCAACGACGACCCGCAGTTCGCCAACACGATGCTCGACTGCATCGCCGAGTGGTTCAACCCGTTCGGCGCCGGCTGCCGCTCGCGCCTGCAGACCGAGTGGCCGCAGCGGCTCACCGCGATGAAGCCGAAGGTCGAGGCCGCGGTCAACGACGTGCGGTCGGCGATGAGCCAGGCCGGCTACAGCAACGGGTCCTACAACTTCGTCCTCACCTCCTACGCCTCGCCGCTGACCGAGAAGATGGACGAGTACCTGCACGGCCCGCAGGGCTGCCCGTTCAAGCTCGCGGACGCCAAGTACGGCCGGACGGTCGCGGTGCCGCAGTTCTCCGACGCACTGCGCGACGTCGCGAACCGGACCGGCACGAAGTTCCTCGACTTCTCCCGCGCCACCGAGAACCGCGAGGCGTGCAGTGGTTACGGAAACTCCTCGACCGAATGGCAGAACCGCATCACGGTCGACCCGTGGGCGTGGGTCCACGGCGGCCTCGACGCCATCGGGATCCACATGGCCCAGCAGTCCTTCCACCCCAACGCCCGCGGGCACGAGCAGCTCGGCCGGTGCGTCACGGAGTTCGTGGGCTCGGGCCGCGCGGCGGCGGCGTGTGTGGCCGGTGCGGACGGGAACCTGCACGCGGTCTAGTCACGCGGTCTAGTCACGCGGTCTGGTCACGCGGTCTGGTCACGCGGTCTGGTCACGGTCGGTGTGGTGGCCCGTTGCGCACCCGGCATGGGGTGATCCGTTGGGGTGGAATCGTCCGTGTCGGGCAAGGCGTTGTCCCCCAACACATCTAGCGTTCTTCCCATGGGACGAGACAAAGCCGCCGCGTGCAACCGCGAGCTCGGCGCAGAACTGAGGAAGCGGCGCGAGGCCGCGGGACTGTCGGGTGCGCAGGTCGCGCACCACACGGGCTGGGACAAGTCGAAGGTGTCCCGGATCGAGTCGGGCCACATCGGCCTCAGCCCGGTCGACGTGCTGCACTATCTGGGGGCCTGCCGGGTCTGGGCACCGGAGGCGAAGGAGATATTGGCGCTGTCCGAGACCGCCCAACGCAAGCTCGGCTACTGGGTGGACGGCCACAGCAAGTGGCTGGCGGAGAGTGGGACCTCGCTGATCTTCCACGAGGCGACGGCCGACCGGTCGGTCACCTATGAGCCGCTGTACCTGCCGGGCCTGCTGCAGACCGCCGACTATGCCCGGGTGTGGCTCGACCAACCACCGATCGAGGCAGCTGAGGCAGCGGCCATGGTGCAGGTTCGGATGGATCGCCAGCAGGTCTTGCATCGGCCGCAACGAACGCCGTTCATCTTCTTCGTGCACGAGCAGGCGCTTCGGCTCCAGGTCGGCAGTGTTGCCGTCATGCAGGAACAGCTCCTGCACTTGGTGTTGATGACGAACCTTCCACAGGTCACTCTGCGGGTGGTCCCCGCTTCAGCGGGGGAGCGGGCCGTCTTCGGAGGGCCGTTCCGCCTCTTCGAGTTTCGCGATCATCATCCGCTGGTGTACCTGGATGGGATAGCGACCGGCTTCTTCCTCGATGATGAGGAGTACGTCGCGCGGTATCGCCAGCTGATCCCGGAACTCGAAGCCATCGCCATGGATGAGGGACAATCTCGGGAGTTCGCAGCCACGCTGGCTGATGAGCACGACCGAGGGAGTCTCGAGCGGAATGGCGGAATTTACCACCTGGAGGAAGAGCACCTTCAGTGACCAGAGTGACTGCGTCGAGGTCGCCTTCTGGAGGAAGAGCACCTTCAGCAATCAGAGTGATTGCGTCGAGGTGGCCTTCTGGCGGAAGAGTTCGTTCAGCAATCAGGCCGACTGTGTCGAGGTGGCGCTCCACCAGGCCGGGGCCGCGGTGCGGGACTCGAAGAACACCGCCGGGCCGGTGCTGACCCTAGCGACCCCCGGCTGGCGGCGGTTCCTTGCGGGGCTGTCCAGGACTGTCGGTGGTCGGCCGTAGGCTGGGTGGGTGGCAGATCCGTCGACATATCGTCCGTCGCCGGGCACGATTCCGGACGCTCCAGGGGTCTACAAGTTTCGTGATCCCGGCGGCCGGGTGATCTATGTCGGCAAGGCGAAGGCGCTGCGGAGCAGGCTCAACTCCTACTTCGCCGACCTCTCCCTGCTCCACCCACGTACCCGGCAGATGGTCACCACGGCCGGCGCCGTGGAGTGGACCGTCGTCTCCACCGAGGTCGAGGCGCTCCAGCTCGAGTACAACTGGATCAAGGAGTACGACCCCCGCTTCAACGTGCGCTACCGGGACGACAAGTCCTACCCGGTGCTGGCCGTCACGCTGAACGAGGAGATTCCCCGCCTGCACGTCTACCGGGGCCCGCGCAAGAAGGGTGTCCGGTACTTCGGCCCGTACGCCCACGCGTGGGCCATCCGCGAGACGCTCGACCTCCTTCTCCGCGTCTTCCCGGCCCGGACCTGCTCCAACGGGGTCTTCAAGCGGCACGGGCAGATCGGCCGGCCCTGCCTGCTCGGCTACATCGGCAAGTGCTCCGCGCCCTGCGTCGAGCGGGTCAGCGCCGAGGAGCACCGCGAGATCGTCGAGGACTTCTGCGACTTCCTCGCCGGGCACACGGACGCGATGATGCGCCGCCTGGAGAAGGAGATGAACGCGGCATCCAGTGAGCTGGAGTTCGAGCGGGCCGCCCGGCTGCGGGACGACCTCGCGGCCCTGCGCCGGGCCATGGAGAAGCAGGCCGTGGTCCTCGGCGACGGCACGGACGCCGACGTCGTGGCGTTCGCGCACGACGACCTCGAGGCCGCCGTCCAGGTGTTCCACGTGCGCGGCGGCCGGGTTCGCGGCCAGCGCGGCTGGGTCATCGACAAGATCGACGAGATCGACGAGGCGGGCCTGGTCGACCAGTTCCTGTCCCAGTTCTACGGCGACCAGGCGGAGCTCGCGGACGAGAGCGACGCGAGCCCGGTGCCGCGCGAGGTGCTGGTCCCGGCGCTGCCCGAGGACACGGCCGCCGTCACCGACTGGCTCACCGGGCTGCGTGGCTCGCGCGTGCAGATCCGCATCCCGCAGCGGGGCGACAAGCGCGCGCTCATGGACACCGTCGAGCGCAACGCCAAGGAGGCGTTCGCCCAGCACAAGCTGCGCCGCGCCGGCGACCTCACGGCCCGCTCGGCCGCGCTGCAGGAGCTGCAGGACGCGCTCGGCCTCGACTCGGCGCCGCTGCGCATCGAGTGCATCGACATCAGCCACATCCAGGGCAGCGACGTCGTGGCCTCCCTCGTCGTCTTCGAGGACGGGCTGGCCCGCAAGTCCGAGTACCGCCGCTTCGCCCTCCGGCAGGCCGCCACCGAGGGCGACGTCGCCTCGATCGCCGAGGTGGTCCGCCGCCGGTTCGCCCGGTACCTGGCCGAGACCAACAACGGTCAGCCCGAGCCCGAGCACACGCCGGGCATCGACCCCGAGACCGGCCGGCCCAAGAAGTTCGCCTACCCGCCCAACCTGCTGGTGGTCGACGGTGCCGGACCGCAGGCCAACGCGGCCGCCGACGTGCTCGCCGAGCTGGGCATCCAGGACGTGGCCGTCATCGGCCTGGCCAAGCGCCTGGAGGAGGTGTGGCTGCCGGCCGACCCGGAGCCCACCATCCTCTCCCGCTCCAGCGAGGGGCTCTACCTGCTGCAACGGGTCCGGGACGAGGCGCACCGGTTCGCCATCGCCTACCACCGCAAGAAGCGGTCCAAGCGCATGATCACCTCGGCCCTCGACGGCATCCCGGGCCTCGGCCAGAGCCGCAAGTCGGCTTTGCTCAAGCACTTCGGTTCGCTCAAACGGTTACGCCAGGCGAGCATCGACGACATCAGCGGTGTACCGGGAATCGGCGCGCACACCGCGGCGCTGGTCCACAGCGCGCTCGCCGGCGATAGGGAAGAGAAGGGGAGTACGTCGTGACGGAGTCTCCGGAGGACCACGCGCAGGGCGTGGAGGTCGCCGTGGTCACCGGGTTGTCCGGGGCCGGCCGCAGCACCGCCGCCAAGTGCCTGGAGGACCTCGGCTGGTTCGTGGTCGACAACCTGCCGCCCGAGCTCATCTCCACCATGGTCGAGCTGGGCGCCAAGGCGCAGGGCGCGGTCACCAAGGTGGCGGTCGTGATGGACGTGCGCAGCCGCGCGTTCACCGAGGACCTGGCCTCGATCATCCGCGACCTCGACGCCAGCGGGTACAAGCCGCGGGTGCTGTTCCTCGAGGCCACCGACGACGTGCTCATCCGCCGGTTCGAGCAGGTCCGCCGCGGCCACCCGCTGCAGGGCGACGGCCGGCTCATCGACGGCATCAAAGCCGAGCGCGACCTGCTCGCCCCGCTGCGCTCGGACGCCGACCTCGTGCTCGACACCAGCACGCTGTCCGTGCACCAGCTGCGCGCCAAGATCGAGGACACGTTCGGCACCGAGGCCAGCACGACGACCCGGGTCACCGTGCTGTCGTTCGGCTACAAGTACGGCATCCCGATGGACGCCGACCTGGTGATGGACGTGCGCTTCCTGCCCAACCCGTTCTGGATCCCGGAGCTCAAGGACCTCACCGGCCGCGACGCCGACGTGCGCAACTACGTGCTCACCCAGGAAGGCGCCGAGGAGTTCCTCGACCGCTACCACGAGCTGCTGCGGCTCATCGGCGCCGGCTACCGGCGCGAGGGCAAGCGGTACCTCACGCTCGCCATCGGCTGCACCGGCGGCAAGCACCGCAGCGTCACCATCTCCGAGGAGCTGTCCCGCCGGCTGGCCGACGAGGACCGGATGGCCGTCAAGGTCGTCCACCGCGACCTGGGCAGGGAGTGAGGCCGGTGCGGGCCGTCGCGCTCGGGGGCGGGCAGGGGCTGCACGCCACGCTCAGCGCGTTACGCCGCCTCACCGACGACGTCACCGCGGTGGTCACGGTCGCCGACGACGGCGGCTCCTCGGGCCGGCTGCGCCGCGAGCTGGGCCTCCTACCTCCGGGAGACCTGCGCAAGGCGCTGGCCGCGCTCGCCGGTGCGGACGAGGCCAACTCCTTGTGGCGCACGGTGTTCCAACACCGGTTCGGGGGAACCGGGGCACTCGCCGGGCACGCGGTGGGCAACCTCGTGCTCGCCGGTCTGCTCGAGGTCATACCCGATCCGGTGATCGCGTTGGAGGAGGCGGCCAAGCTGCTCGGCCTGCGCGGGCGGGTGCTGCCGATGTGCACCGAGCCGCTGGACATCGAGGCGGACGTGGTCGGGCTCGACGAGGACAGCACCGCGGTGCGGCGCATCCGGGGCCAGGTCGCGGTCGCCACCACGCCGGGTCAGGTGCGCCGGATTCGCCTGTACACGGCGGGAATGCCGGACTCGGTGCCCACCGCGTGCCCGGCCGCGGTGCGCGCGGTGCTCGACGCCGACGTCGTCCTGCTCGGCCCGGGCTCGTGGTTCACCAGCGTGCTGCCGCACCTGCTGGTGCCCGAGCTGCACGAGGCGCTGATCGACACCACGGCCGCCCGGATCGTGGTACTCAACCTGGTCCCCCAACCGGGGGAGACCGCCGGATTCTCACCCGAACGGCATCTGGACGTACTCTGCGAGCACGCACCCCGCCTCCGGGTCGACGCGGTGATCGCCGACGTCGACTCGGTTTCCACGCCTGACCGGCTACGACGGGCGGCGGAGTCGCTGGGGGCGAGCATGCGGCTGGACGGGGTGGCGTCCGCCAAAGCTCGGGAGCGGCACGACCCGCAGGCGCTCGCGGAGAGCCTGCGGGACGCGTTGGCGGCGGTAAATGCGGGATGAAAGGGCGCTTGACCCGGGTTGATGGTGGGATGTACGCGGCACGCGCGGTGACCTCTGTGGGAGGGGGTTCGCCGGCGGCGGTGCTGTGTCGTCGTTCTTGGAGAGGAGGGGCCTCGTGGCGATGACCGCGGCGGTCAAGGACGAGCTGAGTCGATTGGCGGTGTCGAAGTCCTGTTGCCGGCGGGCGGAGGTGTCCTCGCTGCTGCGTTTCGCGGGCGGGCTGCACATCGTCGCCGGGCGCGTGGTGGTGGAGGCGGAGCTCGACACGGGTGCGGCCGCGCGGCGGCTGCGCAAGGAGATCCACGACCTGTACGGGCACAACGCGGACGTGCACGTGCTGGCGTCCGGGGGGCTGCGCAAGGGCACCCGGTACGTCGTGCGGGTGGTCAAGGACGGTGACGGGCTGGCCAGGCAGACGGGCCTGCTCGACCCGCGCGGCCGGCCGGTGCGCGGGCTGCCGGCGCCGGTCGTGTCCGGGGGAGTGTGCGACGCGGAGGCGGCGTGGCGCGGGGCGTTCCTCGCGCACGGTTCGCTCACGGAGCCGGGCCGCTCGTCCGCGCTGGAGATCACCTGCCCGGGCCCGGAGGCGGCGCTGGCACTGGTGGGGGCCGCGCGGCGGATGGGCATCCAGGCGAAGTCCCGCGAGGTTCGTGGCGCGGACCGGGTCGTGGTCCGCGACGGCGACGCGATCGGCGCCATGCTCACGCGGCTGGGCGCCCACTCGAGCGTGCTGGCGTGGGAAGAGCGCCGGATGCGCCGCGAGGTCCGCGCGACGGCCAACCGGCTGGCCAACTTCGACGACGCGAACCTGCGCCGCTCGGCCCGCGCCGCGGTGGCCGCGGCCGCTCGGGTCCAGCGCGCGATGGAGATCCTGGGGGACACGGCGCCGGATCACTTGTCGGCGGCGGGCAAGCTGCGCCTGTCGAACCGGCAGGCGTCGCTGGAGGAGCTGGGCCAGCTCTCGGACCCGCCGATGACGAAGGACGCGGTGGCCGGGCGAATCCGCCGCCTACTGGCGATGGCCGACAAGCGCGCGAAGGAACTGGGAATGCCCGACACCGAGTCGGCCGTGACTCCGGAGATGCTCGAAGCCGAGGTGTGACAAGGGTTCCCCGCACACACCCAGACCCGCCTGACTGACCCCCACGCAGTCAGGCGGGCCTTCTCCCCGGGTGCCGCCCCCTCGCGACGGTGAGCCGTCCCCCGCCTCACCGCCTATCCCAGCGCCCCCCTACATGAAGACAAGAGCAGGGGCCCGGCACCCAGATACGCGGCCGGTCGGAAAATCCCCCGAGACTCTGCGAAAGTGCCCAGTGAAAGTCGGGTATTCCCAGGCGGAGAGCGGGGTACCCCCGGCGGAACAGGCTTCTCTGAAGCGATACAGTTAGGTCGCTCCCATGACCCGCGACCAGGAGTGCGGTGGGCGATAGGGTGACTGGGCGGTCCTACAACACGAGCACGAGGAGACGCACGGTGACGGTTCGAGTAGGCGTCAACGGCTTCGGTCGCATCGGCCGCAACTTCTGGCGCGCGGTGCGGGCAAGCGAACACCACGACATCGAGATCGTGGCCTTCAACGACCTCGGTGACGTGGCCACCATGGCGCACCTGCTGAAGTACGACAGCACCCTGGGTCGCCTCCCGTACGACGTCAAGGCCACGGACGAGGGCATCGAGGTCGACGGCAAGGTCATCAAGGGCTTCGCCGAGCGCGACCCGGGCAAGCTGCCCTGGAAGGACCTGGGCGTCGACGTCGTCATCGAGTCGACCGGCTTCTTCACCAAGGGCGAGGACGCGCGCAAGCACGTCGACGAGGGTGGCGCCAAGAAGGTCATCATCTCCGCGCCGGCCAAGGGTGAGGACCTCACCGTGGTCATCGGCGCCAACGAGCACCTCTACGACGGCTCGCAGACGATCATCTCCAACGCCTCCTGCACCACCAACTGCCTGGCCCCGCTGGCCAAGGTCCTCCACGATGCGTTCACCATCGAGAAGGGCCTGATGACCACGATCCACGCCTACACCCAGGACCAGAACCTGCAGGACGGCCCGCACAAGGACCTCCGCCGCGCCCGCGCCGCCGCGCTGAACGTCGTGCCGACCTCGACCGGCGCCGCCAAGGCCATCGGCCTGGTGCTGCCGGAGCTCAACGGCAAGCTCGACGGCTACTCGCTGCGCGTCCCGGTGCCGACCGGCTCGATCACCGACCTCACCGTGGACCTCGCCAAGGAGGTCACCCTGGACGAGATCAACGCCGCCTACCGCACGGCCGCCGACGGGCCGCTCAAGGGCATCCTGCGCTACAGCGAGGACCCGATCGTGTCCTCCGACATCGTCACCGACCCGGCGTCGTGCATCTACGACGCGCCGATCACCAAGGTCATCGGCAACCAGGTCAAGGTCTACGGCTGGTACGACAACGAGTGGGGCTACTCCAACCGCCTCGCCGACCTGACCGCGCTCGTCGCGTCGAAGCTCTGAGGGTCGTCTGGTGAAGACTCTCGACGATCTGCTCGCCGAGGGTGTGTCGGGTCGGCGCGTGCTCGTGCGCTCCGACCTGAACGTCCCGCTCGACGGCGACCGCATCACCGACGACGGCCGAATCCGGGCGTCGCTGCCCACCATCACGCGGCTGGCCGAAGCCGGCGCGCGGGTGGTGGTCACCGCGCACCTGGGCCGGCCCAAGGGCGCGCCCGACCCGAAGTTCTCGCTCAAGCCGGTCGCCGCGCGGCTCGCCGAGCTGCTCGGCGCCGCCGTGCCGCTGGCCGACGACGTCGTGGGCCCGTCCGCCAAGTCCACTGTGGACAGCCTGGCGGACGGCGGGGTGGCGCTGCTGGAGAACGTCCGGTTCGACCCGCGCGAGACCAGCAAGGACGACGCCGAGCGGGGTGAGCTGGCCGGCGAGCTGGCCGCGCTGGCCGGCGAGTCCGGGGTGTTCGTGTCCGACGGGTTCGGCGTGGTGCACCGCAAGCAGGCCTCGGTGTACGACGTGGCCCTGGTGCTGCCCGGCTACGCGGGCGGGCTGGTGCTCACCGAGCTCGAGGTGCTGCGCAAGCTCACCGGCTCGCCGGACCGGCCGTACGTGGTCGTGCTCGGCGGGTCCAAGGTCTCCGACAAGCTCGCGGTCATCGAGTCGCTGCTGCCCAAGGTCGACCGGCTGCTGGTGGGTGGCGGCATGTGCTTCACGTTCATGGCCGCCGAGGGCCTCGGCGTCGGCGACTCGCTGCTCGAGGCCGACATGATCGACACGTGCAAGCGGCTGCTGGCCGAGTCCGGCGACAAGATCATGCTGCCGGCCGACGTCGTGATCGCCGACAAGTTCGCCGCGGACGCCCACACGGAGACCGTGCTCGCCGCGCAGCTGCGGGAAGGCTGGCTGGGCCTGGACATCGGGCCGATCACCGCCGAGCGGTACAGCGAGGTGATCGCCGAGGCGGCCACGATCTTCTGGAACGGGCCGATGGGCGTGTTCGAGCTGGCGCCGTTCGCCGAGGGCACCCGGGCGATCGCGCAGGCCATCGTGGACTCGAAGGCGTTCAGCGTGGTCGGCGGCGGCGACTCGGCGGCCGCGGTGCGCGCGCTGGGCCTGCCCGAGGACGGCTTCTCGCACATCTCCACCGGCGGCGGCGCGTCGCTGGAGTACCTGGAGGGCAATCCACTTCCAGGCATCGAGGTATTGGAGCGCTCATGAGTCGTCAGGTGCTCATCGCCGGCAACTGGAAGATGAACCTCAACCACCTCGAGGCCATCGCCCTGGTGCAGAAGATCGCGTTCTCCCTGCCGGAGAAGTATTTCGCCAAGGTCGAAGTCGCCGTACTGCCACCATTTACGGCTATCCGCAGCGTCCAGACGCTCATCGACGGCGACAAGCTCAAGCTCCGCTACGGCGCGCAGGACCTCTCGCGCTACGACTCGGGCGCCTACACCGGCGACGTGTCCGGCCTGATGCTCGCCAAGCTCGGCTGCAGCTACGTGACGGTCGGGCACTCCGAGCGCCGCGAGTACCACGCCGAGACCGACGAACTGGTCAACGCCAAGGTCAAGGCGGCGCTCAAGCACGGCATGTCGCCGATCCTGTGCGTGGGCGAGAAGCTGGACGTCCGCGAGGCCGGCAACCACGTCGAGCACACCACCGACCAGCTCATCGCGGGGCTCAAGGGCCTCAAGGCCGAGCAGGTCAGCAAGGTCGTGCTCGCGTACGAGCCGGTGTGGGCCATCGGCACCGGCCGGGTGGCCACGCCGGCCGACGCGCAGGAGGTCTGCGGGGCCATGCGCGCCAAGCTGGCGGAGAAGTACGGCCAGAACATCGCCGAGGGCGTGCGGGTCCTCTACGGAGGCTCGGTGAAGTCGGGCAACATCAGTGAGCTGGTGAAGCAGGAGGACATCGACGGCGCCCTGGTGGGCGGCGCGAGTCTCGACGCGGAGGAGTTCACCAAGCTCTGCGCGCTGGCGGCCGGCGGCCCGCTGCCCTGAGTGACCACAGTGGACG